>JAFDYM010000161.1 GCA_018267435.1 Bacteroidota bacterium
CCGATGGCTGGAGGGGAATAATAGCGAAGGACTTTACTGTAACCAACGTAAAGCGTGTGGTAAAAGCCACTGCCGATTGGGTACTGGCGCGCGATAAAGATGCGAAGATAGTATTGGGCTACGACTGCCGCTTTGGTGGCTCATTGTTTGCCGAGGCAGCTATAAATGTATTTGCCAAGCACGGCATTAAGGTGTTCTACGATAAGCATTTTGTGTCTACACCTATGATATCGCTTGCTGCACGTAACCTAGGCTGCGAGCTAGGTGTGATATTGACAGCTAGCCACAACCCACCAAGCTATAACGGCTATAAGCTAAAGGCAAAGCATGGCGGTCCGCTTATACAGAAGTATATAACCGAAGTGGAGACCTTGATACCTGATACTTATGCGGTAGAAGATTTGTCGCTAGATGAGATAGAGGCCAAGGGCTTGCTAGAGTATGTTGACCTTGAAACGATGTACTTTGCTCACGTTGCTGATACCTTCGACCTAGAAGTGCTAAACGGCGGCGAACTAGTAGTAGCTTACGATGCTATGTATGGTGCGGGTCAGAATGTGTTCCCTCGCATAATGCCACATGCCGATTTGCTACACTGCGAATACAACCCATCTTTTTATGGCCAAGCGCCTGAGCCTATAGGCAAAAACCTTCAGCCGCTTGAGAACTACCTAAAGGAGATGAAGCACGTAGATATAGCCATAGCTACCGATGGCGATGCCGACCGTATAGGTTTGTATAACGGCAAGGGCAAGTTTATAGATGCACACCACATTATACTATTGCTGATACACATATTGCATAAGTATAACGAGATGAACGGTAAGGTAGTAGTGGCGTTCTCGGTAAGTAACAAGGTGAAGAAGCTGTGCGAGATATATGGCCTAGATGTAGAAGTAACCAAGATAGGCTTTAAGTACATATGCGAAATAATGCAGAACGAAGATGTACTAGTGGGTGGTGAAGAAAGCGGCGGTATAGCGGTGAAAGGCCACATACCTGAACGTGATGGTATATGGGATGGATTGGTAATAGTAGACCACCTAGTGCGCCATGAGAAAACACTTGATGAGTTGATAAGCGAAGTGTATGCCCTAGTAGGTAAGTTTAGCTACAACCGCGATGACCTGCACTTGAAGGAAGAACAAAAACTAAGTATAGTAGAGAACTGCAAGAACGGCGTGTACACCGAGTTTGGCGGTATACCTATTAGCAAGGTAGAAGATATAGATGGCTACAAATTCTACCTAGTAGATGACGAAACAGTAATGATACGCGCCAGCGGTACCGAGCCTGTACTACGTGTATATGTAGAAGCAGCTACCGATGAACGCGTAGCTGAAATATTGGAAAAAGTAAAAGCTACATTGCTGAAATAAGCTTACATGAAATACTTAAACAGGTTGATACATGCTTCGTGTTGCACAAGGTGTATCAGCCTGTTTTTTTTATGTCTAGTGGCGAAGGTAGGAGCGGCGCAGGACACCTTGCAAACTGTAGTTGATTTTGACTCAACGGAAATTTTTGTAACCGATGACACTACCATTGCTGCAGCTGTTGTTACTACAGTTAGCATAGTATTCGACTCAGCTTACAAGAGGGTTAAACTTAAGCCCCTTGAATGGTCGCCAACTATAAACAAAAAGCGTTTAACTGCCGCATGTGTAGGCACTGTAGGTGGCTATGCTGCATTTATGACTGCCGTAGGCATAAGTTGGTATGGCAATGAAAAGCTTGGGCATTTCCGCTGGTTCCGCGATGAGAAAGAGTGGCTGCAGATAGATAAGACGGGGCACTTCTTCGCGCCCTACTTTATAACCACATACGGCTATAATATGCTGCGCTGGGCAGGTATGAAGAACGTGCCAGCAGCGCTTACCGCAGGTGCGTTTAGCTTTTTGGCTATGTCGGCAGTAGAAGTGCCCGATGGCCTCTCGGTAAAGTATGGTGCTAGTTGGAGCGATATTGTATTCAACTTTAGCGGCGCTAGCTTAGCTACTTTGCAGTATATATTTTGGAAAGAGCAGCGCATAACGGTGAAGTATTCCTTCCACCACGTTAACTATCCTGTAGGCGAACTGCGCGACCGCGCTTATGACCTATATGGCGAAGGCTTCGGTGAGCGTATATTGAAGGACTATAATGGCGTAACCATGTGGCTATCGTTCAACTTGCACTCATTCAACCATAACATAAAGCCCACATGGCTGAACATAGCATTCGGCTATGCAGCTGGTAACTTATATGGCGGCTTCGAAAACAAGTGGACTGACAAAAACGGTGTGTACCATGACCGCAGCGACTTACAGCGCTACAGGCGATTTATTATATCGTTAGATGCTGACTTGACCAAGATAAAAACAAACACCCGTGGCGGTAAACTAGTGTTAGGCATACTTAATATCATCAAGCTGCCGTTCCCTGCCATTGAATTTAATACCCTCGGGCAGTTTGTATTCCACCCTATGTATTTCCTCAACTTTAATACGCCTATATCGGTAAATATGAAGCGGAGGTAAAACTTACTGTTGATATTGTAATACGAAGTTTATCAATAAAAGCGCCTCTACATTATAGAACGTAAAGGCGCTTTTGAAAAAATGTTGTAATGTATTAGTCGCCTAATAGGCCGCCCAACTTGCCTTTTAGACCGTCGGCTAAGCCGCCTAGGTTTGCACCAGCACCACCTTTTAGTATCCCATCAAGTTGGCCGCCTACGCCCGCAGGTAATTTATCTTTTAATACAGATACTACTGTTTCAACAGCTACTTTGGCATGTGCCTCGCTCAAGCCTGTTTTTTCGGCTACTAATTTTACTATCTGCTCCATATCCTTCAATTTATTTTGGTTAGTAATAAGCCCAAGTTAGTATTTTTTCTCAACTATCTATCCAATGCTTGAACTCATTGGCCTTTTCGCGGCTGATGTCGATGTGTAGGTTGTTGTCACATTTCATTACCACATCTATTTTGCCCGTGTCGTGCTTGCGGTAGGTTTCTACACTATCTATTCGTATGATGGTTTGCCTATTGGCGCGGAAGAACTTCTGCGGGTCTACCATTTCTTCTATCTCGTCTATAGTATTATAGTCTGTAACCAACTTTTGGTTATCGAGCGTAACAAGGTATATGATAGTATCTTTTACAAAGTACGACACCTGATATTCGGCCACAGGCACTATGCCCGATTTGTAGTGGGCCAAGAAACGTTCCTTGTACTTAGGAGTGTCTTGCTTGCTTATGTTGCTTATAAGGGCACGTATCTGTTCGCCCATTAGCTGCTTATCGGCATTGTAAATGCGCCTGTATTTGTTTAGCGCTGTTTCTAAAGCATCTTTATCTATTGGCTTTAATAGATAGTCTACACTGTTTACCTTAAATGCTCGTATAGCATACTCGTTATATGCGGTAGTAAATATTACAGGTGCTTCTACCTTTATCTGGTCGAATATGTCAAAGCTAACACCATCAGATAGCTGTATATCCATAAATATTAAGTCGGGCGTGTCGTGCTCTTTCAGCCACTTTACGCTTGCTGCTACCGAGTCCAACACTGCCAATACCTCAACCGTGTTATCTACTTGTTTAAGGGTGCGCTGTAGGCCCTTGGCTATTAAGCTCTCGTCTTCTACTATTATTACTTTCATGCTACTAAAGGTATTTTAACTGCAAATATTTTTTCGGTTTCTTCTACTATTACTTCATCATCGCTAAGGAACTGGTATAAGTTGCGCAGGTTTGCCAAGCCATGCCCGTTCGATGTTTCTACAATGTGCTTCTTCTGTAAGTTGTTTTCAATTATCATGTAGCCATCCTTATCGTAAATGTTTACACATAGTGGCGATGCGGTAGATGTTACATTGTGCTTGGTGGCGTTCTCAATAAGTACTTGCAATGTTACGGGCACTATCTTCAACTCTTCTGCTTCCTTGCTTATGCTAAACGATACCTGAAGCGCTCCATCAAAGCGGGTTTGCATAAGGTGTACGTAGTTGGTTACAAAGCTCACCTCGGTGGCCACGCGCACTAGGTTCTTGTCTTTGTTCTCCAATATATACCTAAATACACGGCTTAGCTGTTGTAGAAAGTCCGACGCCAGTTGCGGGTTTTCATATATCAACGAATTAAGCGAGGTTAGGCTGTTAAATAGAAAGTGTGGGTTAAGCTGGTTCTTCAGGTTGTCGTATTGCACCAAGGCTTTCTCTTTTTCCAGTTCGGCGGCAAGCAATTTTTCCTCGCGCCAACGGCGGAAGAAGTGAAAGCCGAATATGGCCATGATAATAGAAAGCACCATGAGTATGTTGACTAGTATACTCCCAGCG
>JAFDYM010000162.1 GCA_018267435.1 Bacteroidota bacterium
ATATACACTTATACCATTAGCGTATCCTGCATCTACCCAGCACGATAGCCCACTTGTTTTATATGATGTATCTGTTAATCCAAAAGCACCTCCCGCATATTCATAATAAGTTGGCGAAGCAGAATTGATATACTCAAAGCTGTTATTGTAAATGAGATTAGTGGTCTGTTGCTGAGCGCGGCAGAAGATAGTAAGCGATAGTAAGCAGGCGAGTAGTTTAAGTTTCAGCATAAGGTTCAATGCTAAATTAATACCAATTAGATAAAACAAAAACTAATAAGTTATGTTTTACCTAAAAATGACATTGTATCTTTCTTTCTGCAAAAGCTATATAAAACAAAAAAGCGCCATCCCTTACGGAACGGCGCTTTTTGTTTTCTGTTCCCTTCCCTTTGGGAAGGGTTAGGGATGGGCTGCTTATTGGCCCAAGTATGCTTTTAGCGATTTGCTGCGGCTTTGAGAACGTAGCTTGGTTATAGCCTTGTCCTTTATTTGGCGGATACGCTCGCGCGTTATACCTAGTTGGTCGCCTATATCTTCCAAGGTCATTGGGTGTTCTACACCTATACCAAAGAACAATTTGATTACCTCACGCTCGCGGTCGGTAAGCGATGCTAGGGTACGCTCAGTTTCAATACGCAATGAATCTTTGTAATCCAAGTGCTTATCGGTCTGCTCGGCGTTAAAGTTCTCTAGCACGTCTATCAGCGCGTTGCTTTCACCATCGGTAAACGGTGCATCCATGCTTACGTGGCGGGCACTTATACCTAGGGTAGCTTCTACTTCTTCTACAGTTATACCCATTACCATTGCTACCTCTTCCGGGGTTGGTTCACGCTGGTACTTCTGCTCAAGTTCGCTGAATATTTTATTGATTTTGGTAAGCGAGCCTACTTTGTTCAAAGGCAAGCGCACCATACGGCTATGCTCGGCTAGTGCCTGAATGATACTTTGACGGATCCACCATACGGCGTATGATATGAATTTGAAACCACGTGTCTCGTCAAACTTCTGTGCAGCTTTTACCAAACCTAAGTTGCCTTCGTTTATCAAGTCGTTCAGCGATAGTGAGTTGTTTTGGTACTGCTTGGCTACCGACACCACGAAACGCAAGTTAGCGCGGGTCAATTTCTCAAGCGCTAACTGGTCGCCCTGGCGTATGCGGCGTGCAAGGTGCACCTCCTCTTCAGGGGTCAATAGGTCTTCTTTACCTATTTCCTGAAGGTACTTTTCTATCGACTGGCTTTCGCGGTTGGTAATTGATTTAGAAATCTTTAGCTGTCTCATTAAAACCTCCTGTTTGTTATAAAATGTGTTTCAGAGCCTATTGATGCTAAGAAAATGGAGCGCGAAGGTAAGCTTTATTCGGGAAAGGACATATACAACTTGATGAAGGTCAGCCATAATTGGTTGATTCCTTAGTTTTCCTGCTTTCTTAAAACCTCACTTCAGGGCATTTTCGCCATCTATTATACAAGATAAATGGTTTAACGGCATAAATCAATACTTTGTTTGCACATTCTGTGAAAATAGTTAGCCCTTTAACGTTTTTGGGCATTTAACATTACAAAGACGGTACGGGCACTAAAATATTTTAACCTACCATGCGTCAATAAAAGCACCCCCAACCTTCGCAGCGCAGCGCATTTTTCGCTAATTTTCAAATAAAAATGGGCATTTTTTGCCCCCGAAAGGAATTTTATATATTTACCGTCCCTGAAAATTTATCCGACCTAAACTTTGTAAAAAATGAAAGACTTCACCCGCTTATTCGACATCATCCATTACCAAAACGCTAAGTACCCTAAAAGCGATTGTTATGGCTATAAGGCTAATGGCCAATGGCTTAAAGTATCTACCGCCGAGGTATTGGAAAAGGCCAACAAGGTGAGCCTTTCGCTACTTAAGCTAGGCGTAAAACCAGGCGATAAAATAGCTATAGTAAGCAACAACCGCCCCGAGTGGAACGAAACAGATTTGGGCATACTACAAACGGGTGCCATTAACGTACCTGTGTACCCAACCATAAGCGAAGGCGAGTACAAATTCATATTTAACGATGCAGAAATAAAATATGCATTTGTAAGCGATGCGAAACTATGTGCCAAGATAAAAGCTATTAAAAACGATGTACCTAGCCTACAGGATATTTTCAGCTTCGATAAGGTAGATGGCTGCCGCAGTTTCGATGAATTTTTAACCTATGGCGATGGCGGCAACCTAGCCGATGTAGAAGCTATAAAGGCTAACATAAAGCCCGAAGAACTAGCTACCATAATATACACCAGCGGTACTACAGGCAACCCTAAAGGCGTAATGCTAAGCCACAACAACGTGGTAAGCAACATAAAGGCAGTATTGCCATTGCTACCGCTTGATAGCACCAAGCGCGTATTGAGCTTCCTTCCGCTATGCCACATATTTGAGCGTATGGTTATATACGTGTACATGGCAGCGGGCGTATCGGTATACTATGCCGAAAGTATGGAGAGCATAGCCGAGAACTTGAAAGAGGTGAAACCGAACTTCTTTACATCGGTACCGCGCCTACTAGAGAAGGTATACGGCAAACTTGAAGCAGCAGGCCAAAACCTAACCGGCTGGAAGAAGGGCCTATATGCCAACGCTATGGAGTTTGCCCGCAACTACTCGCTGGAGACTGAGTACGGCTTTATGGATAAGTTGAAGTATAAGCTATACGACACCCTAATATACAGCAAGTGGCGCGAGGCACTAGGCGGCGAGTGCGCAGGTATATGTACCGGCGCAGCGGCACTTAACCCACTACTGGCGCGTGTGTTTACCGCAGCAGGCATACCTATAGTAGAAGGCTACGGCCAAACCGAAACCAGCCCGGTAATAAGCGTAGCGCCTTTCGACCTTGAAAGGATAAAATTTGGCACCGTAGGTACCGTAATAGAGAAGGTAGAAGTAAAACTTGACCACCGCGACGGTATGGCCGAAGGCGAAGGCGAAATATGGGTAAAAGGCCCTAACGTAATGATGGGCTACTATAAGCGCCCCGACATAACTGCCGAAACAATAGTAGATGGTTGGTTGAAGACTGGCGACGTAGGTAAATTTGTAGACTACAAAGGCAGTAAGTACCTAAAAATAACCGACCGTGTGAAGGAGCTATTTAAAACCAGCGGTGGTAAGTACATAGCGCCTCAGCAAATAGAAAACAAAATGAAAGAAATACCTTTCATAGAGCAGATAATGGTGGTAGGCGAAGGCAAAAACTTTGTATCGGCATTGATAGTACCTAACTACCTTACCCTAAGCGAGTGGGCTACCAAAAACAACGTAGCTGCCAACAGCCACGAAGAACTTGCCAAAAACAAAGACGTTCAGAAACTATTTGAACAAGCAATAGCAGAGAAGAACAAAAACTTTGGCCAGTGGGAAACCATTAAGAAGTTTGAGCTAATGCCTAAAGAGTGGAGCGTAGATACAGGCGAGCTAACCCCTACCATGAAGGTAAAACGCAAGGTAGTAACCGAAAAGTTCCAAAGCATCATCAACAACTTTTACAGCAACTAGTTTAGTTGTTTCACATATTTTGGGCGCCAACCAGGTAACTTTTTTACCTAGTTGGCGTTTTTTATTGTAAGAAATCTGCTTGAAAATTAATGATGTAGATGGTACGGATATTTAAGATGTGTGAAGAGGGTGACTGCAATTGCACTTTTATGAGATAAATATCTTTTATTGCGTACCATCACCCCCGTGATTGAAGAACATGCCCGTAGAGAAAAAGAACATAGGCCAACTGCAAGCCCTTAGCCGCCAGAATAACGACGAGGGTGTAAATGCATTGCTGCAGCTTAGCGAGCACTACAACCGCAAGCGCAGCAAAATTGCCTTGAGCTATGCCAAGCGTGCGCTTGAGCATGCCGTATCCATAAACAACCAAAGCTATATAGCTAAAGCGCATATACAGCTTGCAACTTACTTTTCGCGCTCGCGTACCGACTACTTTGCCAGTATGAAGCATAGCGAAAAAGCGCTAAGTCTACAGCAGTTTATAACCAGCAAGCACGACCTTGCCGAGATATACAAGATAACAGGTATAAACTACCATTATATAGGCGATATTAACCGTGCACAGCATAGTTATATGACTGCGCTAGATATAATGCTGAGTATACACAGCCGCAGCAAAGACGAAACAAAGGATGTAGCCGACCTATACTACAACCTAGCTATACTTAACAAAGGTGAAGATGCCAATGAACTACGCCGCACCTATTTGGAACAAGCACAAAAGTACTATGCCGAAATAGGCAACATGAACGGGCAGGCACGTTGTGCCGATGGTATGGCGGTGTATTGGTTTTATGCAAAAGATTATAGGCAAGCATTGCTGGAAATGGAGCGTGCGCTTAGCATCTTTATGCAGATAAAAGATAACGAAGGCATATACCTTACCTACAACAATATAGGTACCCTTAAAATACAGGATGGCAAATTTGAAGAGGGGCTAGATTACCTGCACCGCAGCCTTAAGCTGCGTAAGGAAACAGGCAACCCAGTAAGCATAGCCATATCGTATATAAACATTGGCAATGCTTGGATAGATAAGAAGAAATACAAAGAGGCACTTACATACCTGCGTAAGGCCGAGGTGCTGCTGCGCCAAGCTGAAAACCGCGTGCAGTTGGCAGCCCTTATGCAAAGCATGAGCAAGTGCTATGATGCACTAGGCCAGCACCGCAAAGCGTACAAAGCCATAACAGAATATGCCGAGTACCGCGATAGCTTACACCGCTTTGAACTGAAAAAGGCATACTCGGATACCAAGCTGCAGTACGATATAGAGCTAATGGAGCGCGATGCGCTAATAGACAGGCTACAGAACTTTGAAATAGCCAGCTACATACACAAGCTTGAAATAAGCAACAATGAGTTGAAACAGTTTGCGCACATAGCCTCGCACGATTTGAAAGAACCGCTGCGCACTATTACAGGCTTTGCCAACCTATTGGAAAAAGGCTACAAAGACAAACTAGATGCGCAAGCAGTAGAATACATAAGGTACATTACTACAGGTGCCAAGCGCCTTAATGAATTGGTAAAGGACATACTTAACCTTTCGCGCATCAACACCGTTGAGCAGTCATTGTCGCAGGTTGATTTAAACGAAGTGGCCAAAGAAGTAACTGCGCATATACGTACCTTGGTAAGCGAAAAAAAAGCTACCGTTAAATACGGAAAGCTACCTACCATACATGCCGATAAAACACAGATGTTCCAACTATTTTTAAACCTAATAGTAAACGGCATTAAGTACAACAATAGTGGCAAGCCGCACATAAATATTAAGTGCAGTAAAGAAGGCAGCAATTACCGCTTCAACTTTAGCGATAACGGTATAGGCATACCCGAAGAGTACCACGAAAAGGTGTTTGAAATTTTTCAGCGCCTACACGACCGTACATCTTACAGCGGTACAGGTATAGGCCTTACCCTATGCAAAAAAATAGTAGACCGCCACAAAGGCCGGATATGGGTAGAAAAGAACCACCCACAGGGTTCAACTTTTATAGTACAATTGCCAGCACAATAACTTCTCTATTTTGAACATTGTTGGCGCTTTGGTTGTTACAACAGTTAAAGCCAGCAACAATGATAGATACCGATAAAATAAAAGTAAGTGTAGATGATATAGGCGATAACCATGTAATGACATCAATAGATACGCCGCTACGCGAAGATGCATTTGCGCTTGACGATGACTTAAAAATAGAACTGATAGAAGAAAAGTTCCGCGAAATAATGCACGTACTGGGGCTTGACCTAAACGATGACAGCCTTAAGGGAACCCCACACCGCGTAGCTAAAATGTATGTGAAGGAAATATTCAGCGGCTTGAACCCTGACAACAAACCGCAGGCAGCCCTTTTCGACAATAAATACAAATACAACGAAATGCTGGTAGAAAAGGATGTTACTTTCTACAGCAACTGCGAACATCACTTTGTACCTATTATAGGTAAAGCACATATTGCTTACATTAGTTCGGGCAAGGTTATCGGCCTATCTAAAATAAACCGCATTGTTCAGTATTATGCCAAGCGCCCGCAAGTGCAAGAAAGGCTAACCATACAAATAGCAAACGAACTGAAAAGCATACTGCAAACCGAGGATGTAGCCGTAATGATAAGCGCACACCATCTGTGTGTTTCTTCTAGGGGTATACAGGATATTAACTCGTCTACCATTACCTCATCATATAGCGGCAGGTTTAATAGCGAACAAACGCGCAACGAATTTTTACAATACATAGTTTAACTTTCATAGGTTCATAAGGGTTTTAAGTGTGTGGGTGGCTTTATGCCACCCATTCTTTTTTAGGCACACATTTTTAGGGATATGGGCAAAGATTTACACACCTATGCCTTTGCGCTTAGTTTTTACCTACCTGCTACTGCTTAGCTGTGCCTCGCTATCAGCGCAAAGCAACTATTGGACCCAACAGTATGGTGCACGCGCCACGCTTACGGGCGGTGTATGTATGAGCTGCCGAAACGATAACAGTGTGTTTTACTACAACCCCGGCGCCATTGGGTTTATTGATAGCGCCAACATAAATATAGCCTCGCAGATATATGGTCTTGATTTCATTAACTTAAAAAATGCCGCAGGTAGCGGTATAGATATGAACAATAACCGCCTTAGCATTAATGCGCAGGTAATGGTGGGCAATCTATCGTTCAAAAAAATACCGCGCTTAAAACTGGTGTATGGCTACATTATGCGCAACTTTCAAAAGTTTGAATTTGATGTGGAGCATAACATGTTTTACGATGTGATACCACAGGCCGCAGGGCAAGAGTACTACCGCGCAAAGTACGACTATGAATACAACTTCTTCGAGTTTTGGGGAGGCATAGCGGCGGGTTACCGCATCAACGACCACATATCTATTGGCCTAGGGCACTATGGCGGTTATGTAGGTATACGTAAAGAAATTTTTTCATCGGTAACGGTAGATGCAGTAGATACTACCGACGCTGCCTATGTAGCATCGGTTACCACGCGCGATGAGTATAAGGTAGACCACATGTATGTACTATTTAAGCCAGGTATAGATATACGCTTTGGCAAATACAAAATTGCCATTACTGCCATGCTACCTTCGGCCAAGCTATGGGGCCAAGGCAGTATAGAAAAAAGTATAGATGCCAATGGGCTTGATAAGTATTACGACAACCCTTCGGGTGTGTACGGCCTATTCCCATCGTTTGCACTGGCTATAAACCAAAGGCAGATAAAGGCGAAATATAAAATAGCACCCAGCATTGCTTTTGGCTTAGAGTATGAAAACAAACGCTGCCGCTTGGCCATGGCGCTTGAGTACTACTTCCCTATAAAAGAGTATGAAATAATGCATGCCGATAATGCTTACATACGCCCTACCACTGCAGGCAGTATGATAAACCTAGAGGACTTTGCAAGCGTAAAAGCGGGTGCCTATAGCGTATTGAACGTAGGCTTTGGGGCCGAAATAAAAGTGGCCCGTAGGTGGACGGTACTTACGGGTGCCCATACCGATTTCAATAACAAGGTGCCCCTATTTAAGCGCGAGGCAAAGAACTACGTTACCGAAACCACACCAGGTAGCTGGCACTATATGAATTTTGCCTTGGGCTTCTCGTACCGCAAGGCAAATGGCTTAACCTTCTTCGGTGGCACGTATAACTATGGCTTTAGCGGCAATAACAACAGCTTCATAAACTTTAGCGAGCCTACCCTAGGCAATAATCTTACCGGGGTAGATAGAAAGGATATGCGCGTAAACATTCACCAGTTTGCGCTGGTGCTAGGGCATACACACTTTATAAACGGCCTAGCGCTCGATAAACTAGGCAAAAAGAAACGTGGTACAAAAAGCAAAAAGGAAAAGGATTAAAAAGAAAGAACCCCGAAGCGGAGGCCTCAGGGTTCTTGTTATTATGCGTAAAAGCTTGATTAGTTCATTACTTGGAACTTTTTGCTGATGGTGTATACCTTGCCATCTTTATCGCCCGTAAAGGTCAAGTTCATAAAGTATACGCCGGCTGCGTAGTTAGTTACATCTAGTGTTTCTACAGTTTTGCCATTGGTATATGCGCTGTTGTATACATCGCTCATAGTTTGACCTATGTTGTTTACTACAGCCACTTTTACATTGCCCGATTCAGGGAACGTAAATGCGTACGACATATTATCAACTGCTGGGTTAGGGTACATTACAAATGAACCGAAATCATCCTTAGTTATATCCAACAAGCCTACTGTAAAATCGTTAGGTTGTTGAAAGCCTTGAGTAAGTATTACGTTACCCGAGCTGAATGTTTGTACCATGGTCATTTCGCCCACAGTGTATGATAAACTACCGTTGCCGCCGTTGTTCGAAAAGCCGCCAGTAGAAGATATAACTTGAGGAGATAGAGACTGTGCTGCGGCAAATGATACTGCGCCAGCAACTGCTAAAAGTGTAATGTATAATTTTTTCATAGTGTGTTTGTGTGTGGTTTGGAGATGGAAATATAACAACTAAATTGCTTTTCCAAAAAAATATTTTCGGCAGGGCTCTCCTTAGGCTTTACATACGTAAAACGGGCAGAAAAGTTTCATCTCCCCCTGCCCGCTATCTTGCTATTCAGCTATTAATTTGCCCCTAATTTTAACAATTCCGCCGCTATATATGGCAAAGGTATACATACCCTGCGCCAAGCCTTGCTTGCTTATATGCCATTTGCTGATCCCATCGCCTTGGTATTGTTGCACTATTTGGCCATTTACATTGCTTATAACAAGTCTGGCATTGTGTAGCGCGTCGCTGGTTTCTATTACTGCATCTTCGGTAAATGGATTAGGATACACCTTTGCATTTAGCTTAGCGCTAGCCTTTATATCGCGTATGCTTACCAAGGTAGTTACTTCATTCTCGGTAGTGTTTGTTACTATGGCCGGGTTATAGTCGAAGTAAATGTGCGCCGTATTTTGTATCACCTCTCCTACTTGTGTGCTAGCCTTCTTCTTTATACTATAGTTTACATAGCCCTTGCTAGCCTCTTCATTAGTGGCGCTATCTACCAGATATATAGGATCGAATGTGAAAGTAAGTATGCCTGTGCCCGAAACCTCATACCTACAAGGCTGATGGCTAGCGCCGCCAAATTCGAAGCTGGCAGGGTCAACCAAAGCAGACAGGGTATCCTTCAATATTACAAAGTGGGTGGTATCGTTACCTGTATTTTGAAAGTGGATGGTGTAATGTATCACCGAATCGGTCTCCAATATCTCGGTAGATGGATTAGCCACCTTCATGTTAGGGTCGTACGAGCCGGTAACAGAGCGGATAACAGTTATTGAATTATTCTGCGGTTTGCAATCGTTGCTATCGGGCTGTACAGTAGCAGTGTTTGTTATTAGCGTAGAAATAGGTGTACGCACAGGCACAAGGAATCTAGCATATACCGATACATTACTATAACTACTCAACGGCACATTAGTCCATGTAACTGTATGGGCAGTAGTATTTACTACACCATTGTCGCTAGCACTTACAAACGATAATGTAGGATCGTAATGCAATGTAGCAGTAGAGTTTACACTTGTATGCCCATCGTTGCTTAAGTTCAAAAACAAATTTGAATAAAACCCAGGGTTTAATCCTCCAACTGTTACATTTACAGCCAATTCGTTAGCGGTTGATAGGGTTATACCTACAGGTGGTATAGTATACTCGTTGGCCAATACACCTACACTTACATTCTGTATGCCGCATATTACGTCACATGCCCTTGCATGTACTTGCAATACATAGCTACCAGTATCGCGTACTGTTACTTGGTAAATGCCATTAGTAATTGAACCATAGTAAATAATACCATTTCTAGTTGCACTAACGGCATAGTATCCCTGTACAGCAGTTTCATTTGGCTGCTTAATACAGTCTCCATTCTGGTCAACAAATATGCTGCCGTGCAATGTAGCATAACAGTCGCTCCCTACCAAGCGGCTTGCAGTTCTATAGCAGCCGTTTGCATCGCTTACTTTTATTGTATAGGTACCAGCTGCAATACCACTAAGTGTATCATTATTCAAAAGCGGGTTGTTGTTCCATTCGTAGCTATATGGAAATTGCCCATTGTATGGTATAACGTGCGCACTACCATTGCCACCGCTGCAATTTTCGGGTACGGTGTAGGCAGAAAAAAACAATGAATAGTTCAATATGGAAACATTACTGGCTACCGAGCAACCTATAGCATCGGTTGCCGTTACCTGATATATACCCGCCGATGCCAGTAAGGTAGTGCCGGTAGCACCATTACTCCATATATAATTATAAGGTGCCGTGCCATTGGTAACCTGCACAACCACTTGCCCTTGTTGGCCAGGTAAACAGTTAGCCGCTACCGAGGTGTTGCTTAAGTTAAGCTCTGTTTGTGGATCTAAACCAAACTGATACACAAAGCTGCAGCCTCCATTATCGGATACTGTAACCGAGTGTATACCTACCCCTAAACCTGTAGCTGTATTAGTAGTAGAAGCATTGCCCGCCCACTCATAAGTATATGGAACTACGCCCCCTGCTGGTGCTACTTGTACCATACCATTGGTAGAGCTATTGCAACTAGGCAATATACTATCAACTATAGCCGCACTTAGGCCTGTGTTATTTAATATAGTGCCACTAGCTACAGCACCGCAACCAGTTGCGTCGGTTACCTCTACTTGATGTAAGCCTGGTGCCAGCGTGGAAAGAACGGAGCCACTAACCGTATTATCCCACAAATAAGTATACGGTGGCACACCATTGCTGGCCGTAGCTGTTATAGATCCTGTTGTATTGTTACAGTCTATATCTACCGTTGTTAAACTAATAGTTACAGTAGATGGTGTTTGGTTAATAGTAGCCCCATCAATTAATGTACATGCATTAGCATCAACTATAGTAGCAGTATAAATAAAGCCACTGCACAAGTTTGTAATGTTGGCTGCAGTTGAGCCATTATTCCATACGTATGTATATGGGGCGGTGCCACCAAATACTGTAGCAACAATTGAACCGTTGCAAGTAGAACCGCACGTATTTACTGCCTGCATATTGGCTTGCAATGCCTGTGGCTGGTTTACTACTACCGTTGCAGTAGCCGTTGCCACATTTTGATTTGTAACAGTAACAGTGTAGGTGCCTGCCGATAAACCGCTTGCAGTTTCTGTTGTAGCGCCATTGCTCCACAAATACGTAAGGCCATTATTATTGCCGTTAGTACCTTCTACGTTTACGCTTGCTACACCATCTGAACTACCAAAACAAGATGCGTTTTGAACAGGAAAAGCCTGCGCGCTTATACTACAATCTATATCTACATATACCATTATAGTATCGCAAGTAGTGTGTGGTAAGAAATGCGACGTATCACAACCTATGGCGAGGAAAGAATCGATGCCGCATTGATTGGTAGCTGTATAATACATATCACCATTCAAATACGTTACAACACCCTTTGTAGGGTTGGTTACTGTATTTATAAATCTAATACGTCCGTTATTGGCATCGTTCTCATCCCAATAAGTGTTGCTTAAGTATGATTCTACTATAACAGGAGTACCGCCAGTAGGAATAAAAATAGGGTTGTTAAAGAAAGGGTCTGTAAATACAGGGTGGTTCATACCTGTATAGTATTTAGTAATACTATGTTCGCAGCCTGTAGCTAGGTCCTGTACTTTTAGTGTATAGTACCCCGGCATACTTACCCCCACTTCCATGGCTTCAAGCACCATACCCATACTAGTCTGTGCGGTAAGGGTCCTAGTTTTCAATGCAGTACCGTTCCCATCCAGCCAAGTAACAATATGGTTATATATGGCAGGAGCAGGAGAATTTTGAATAGAATATAGTTTGTTCAGGTAGGTACTATCGGTATCAATATCGTCACCGAAATAATCATACACGGTTACCGTAGTGTAGGGTATATCCGTTGCTATCTCGCCAGAGTAATAGTCTTCAATCATCAAAGTGATGGTGCGTTCACCAGAACCGTGATATTTCATTACCCCAGTAGTAGTATTAAAAGTATCATATGGGTCGCGGCTAAATGTATCGTTAAGGTTAGAAGAGAATAGTGTAATGCGATAGGTATTGCTACCTCCGCTCATTGCCGGCGCGTACACCACCGATGCACCGTTACAAACTGATTCATCAGGGTGTGGACTATCAAGTGTTACTGGAAGCCAACTGCATTCATCATCAAATACAAAATTGAATGTGCTGCACATAGAATTAAAGTATACTAATGAAGTATCGCATACGGTGATTGAAATATTCGTATTCCCACAGCCAGTTATGGAAGGCTGATATCTAAAAGTAGTATCAGATAATAAAGTAGTGGTACCAGACTGATAATCATTTATAGCTGTAATGAAAATCCTGTCACCGTCGGGGTCGATAGCAACATCGTTTACATGAACAATGACGGGCTGGTGCAATGTTGTACCTCCGCCACCATAATTCGGTATCGGCGGGTTATTCTGCCCCAGCGCCGTAGCTACGAAAAAGAAAATTGTACAAAGTGTTGTGCCGACATAGGTACAAATCTTATTCATCGATTATATATTTTCCGAAAAATAAGAAAAGTAAATGTTAATACAACATCCTCGCCTTTATGGTAGCCTTCACGTCTTTCAATAGCCTAAAAGCATCTTTACTCATTTTGCTATCTACGTCAAGTACCACATAGCCTATCTCATCATTGGTCTTCAAATACTGGCCCAATATGTTGATGCCGTGCTTAGAAAGCTTCGAGTTTATTTCGCCCAATACACCTGGC
>JAFDYM010000163.1 GCA_018267435.1 Bacteroidota bacterium
CCGATATATTTACACAGGATGTCTTCTTTGGTATAAATGATAACGGCAACTATTATGCGGCATTGAATCAAAACATGGCATTCCCCATTATAGCATTGAACAAGGATGAGAAGCCTTTAAGTGGAGTAAAGGCGCACGTGCAAGTAATAAAGCACGACTACAGAACCGTACTTCGTAGCTACGACAGCTACTTTAGGTACGAAAGCCAGAACGACGACAAGACACTTATTGACCAAGAGATAACTGTAAGCGGTGAAGCTACAGTGTTCAACTTTATTCCGCGCACACCTGGCAGATACGAAGTGAGAATAGCCAAGCCAGGCATCAATAGCTATGTAAGTACTTCTTTCTACAGCTATGGGTATTGGGGTAGCGGCAATAGCACCTTCGAAGTGAACAATGAGGGCAATATAGATATTGAAACGGACAAGAAAAGCTACTACACTGGCGAGAATGTGAAGCTACTTTTCAAAACTCCATTTAATGGTAAAATGCTGGTAACCGTAGAAACAGATAAGGTAGTAAGCCATCAGTATGTAAAGGTGGAAAAACGCAGTGCAGCGTTGGAACTGAACTTAAAGGCTGAGTACCTACCTAATGCTTACATAACAGCTACGCTTATTAAACCAAATGCCGAAAGCGATATGCCGCTTACGGTAGCTCACGGCTTTAAGTCGATAACCGTAGAGGACAAAGCGCGCAAAATGGATGTGCAGATATTTGCAGAGAAGAGCGTGCGTAGCCGTACACACCAAAAGGTGCGCATAAAAGCTGCGCCTGGTAGCAAAGTTACCATAGCTGCGGTAGATGAAGGCATACTATCTATAACAGGCTATAAAACACCAGACCCTTATGGCTACTTCTATGCCAAGCGGGCTTTGGAGATCAACTCGTACGACTTGTATCCTTTATTGTTCCCAGAGTTGAAAGGTGTTATATCATCAACTGGCGGTGACGGCTTCGACCTAAGCAAACGCACCAACCCAATGCAGAACAAGCGCGTAAAACTAATTAGCTATTGGAGCGGCATACTGAACGCCAATAGTAGTGGCGAGGCAACTTTCGAGTTTGACATACCACAGTTTAGCGGGCAAATACGTGTAATGGCAGTAGCCTATAAAGATGCAGCCTTTGGCAGCAACGAGGCTAGCATGACCATTGCCGACCCAATAGTAGTAAGCACGGCACTACCGCGTTTCCTATCGCCGAAAGACACGGTAATAATGCCTGTAACTATTACCAACACTACCAAAAACAACACCAACGCTACTGCTACCTTAAAGATAGCAGGCCCTATAAAAGCTGTAGGTGGCAATTCTCAAACGCTTAGTTTGAAAGCTAACAGCGAAGTCCGCGCCAACTTTAAAATAGTAGCCGACCCTAAGATAGATGTAGCTAAAATAACGGTAGAGGTAAGTGCGCTGAACGAGAAGTTTACTGAGGAAACGGATATTACCATCCGCCCAACGGCATCGCTGCAAAAGTACACCGAGGCCGGTACTATAGCAGCTGGCAGCACCAAGGCACTAAGCCTAGGTAACAAGTTTATACCTAATAGCGCCGACTATCAATTGGTGGTAAGCAAGAACCCCGCACTTGAGCTATCGGAGCAGATACACTACTTGGTGCACTACCCTTATGGCTGTACCGAACAAACGGTGAGCGCGGCCTTCCCTCAACTATACTTTAGCGACTTAAGCGAGCTGATGAACATGGACAAGAGCGTGAAGACAAACGCCAACTACAATGTGCAAGAGGCCATTCGCAAAATAAAAATGCGCCAGCTATATAATGGCGCCATAACCCTATGGGATGGCGAAGGCACCGAAAACTGGTGGGCTACGGTGTATGCTGCACACTTCCTATACGAAGCCAAGAAGGCAGGCTTTGAAGTGGACAAGGGCTTACAGGAAAACATTTACAGCTTCCTTATTTCTAAACTAAAAACAAAGGAGACCGTAACCTACTACTACAACGATAATCAGAAGAAGGCCATAGCACCGAAGGAAGTAGCATACTCGCTATATGTATTGGCACTAGCAGGCAAGCCACAAGTAAGCACCATGAACTACTATAAGCAGAACACCGACATACTGGCGCTTGATAGTAAGTACTTGCTAAGTGCAGCTTATGCCATAGCAGGCGATAAAGGCAAGTTTGCTGCCATGTTGCCTACCTCTTTCAGCGGCGAAAAGGCTGAGAAGGAAACAGGCGGCTCGTTCTACAGCGATGTACGCGACGAGGCTATAGCATTAAATGCAATATTGGAAGTAGAACCAGGCAATGCACAGGTAGGCACTATGGCAAGGCACATAAGCCAAGAAATAAAAAGCCGCCAATACCTAAGCACACAGGAAAGGGCATTTGCGTTTTTAGCTTTAGGTAAAATAGCACGCCGCAGCACCAAAACCAATGCTACTGCTACCATAAAGGTAAATGGCAAACAAGTGGCCACCACCAATGGCGATAACCTACGCCTAAGTAGCAAGCAGCTTGGCGGCAGCAATGTAGAGATAGCTACTACAGGCACGGGCAACCTTTACTACTTTTGGCAGGCAGAGGGTATAACGCCCGATGGCAGCTTTAAAGAAGAAGACAGCTACATTAAGGTGCGTAAGAATTTCTATACGCGCAATGGGCAGCTTATAACCAACAACACCTTCCAGCAGAACGACTTGGTAATAGTGGCTATTACGCTTGAAAACAGCTACTCGCAAAGCATAGATAACATAGTAATAACCGATATGCTACCTGCAGGCTTTGAAATAGAGAACCCGCGCACTAAAGAGATACCAGGCATGAGCTGGATAAAGAATGAAAGCTACCCAGAGCACTTAGACGTGCGCGATGACCGCATTAACATGTTTA
>JAFDYM010000164.1 GCA_018267435.1 Bacteroidota bacterium
CAACAACCTTTCTTTGATGGTACAGCGTGCCTTGGCACCTGCCAAAATAAACTCGCTTGATATAAACAGCGACAAGAAAGAAATATCGGTTTACCTAGACCAAGACCAAGTATCGTTGGCTATAGGTAAGCGCGGTGTAAACATTAAGTTGGCTAGCCGCTTGGTGGGTTATGAAATAGACGTTTACCGCGAAAACGAAGGTGGCGAGGAAGACGAGTACGATATCGACTTGGAAGAATTCAGCGATGAAATTGAACCATGGATGATAGATGAGTTGAAGAAAATAGGTTGCGACACAGCGAAGAGCGTATTGGCACTTAGCGAAGACGAACTGGTGCGCCGTACCGACCTAGAGGAAGAAACAATCAAGGAGATACGTGGTATCCTTGAAGCAGAGTTTCAGAACGACTAGTGTTATGCGTAACATTATAGTAATGAAACAGGGAATACAACAAGTTAGTAATTAGTGTTTGCGTGCCAGTGCATGCAGCACTGGTTGCGTAATACAGATACTAAATACTAATAACCAATAAAAGTACATGGCAGAAGCAAAGGCAATTCGATTAGCAAAAGCAGGAGCGGTTTACAACGTCTCAACGGAGCACATCCTTGATGCGTTGAAGACTGCGAAGTTTACCGTAGAAAGTAACCCCAACTTTAAGCTGACACCTGAAATGGTAGCCGTGCTGGACAAAGAGTTCGGCAGCGATAAGGCTATTAAAATACAGGCCGACAGTACCAAGATGGTGGAGAAGGTGAAGAAGGAAACCGTGGCTATGGAAGACATACCTGTAGCACAGCCTAAAAAGAAAGAAGAGGAGAAGGAAGTTCTGATCAAAACAAACATTGTTCAGAAAGAGAAGGAAGTAGAGAAGGAGAAAGAACCTGAAAAGCAGCCTGAAATACAGGCCGAAACACCAAAGGTAGAAGACCCTGCCGATAAGGTAATAACAGCTGAAAGGAAACTGGAAGGCCCTAAAATACTAGGCACTATTGACCTTGACAAAGGCAAGAGAGGCGCCAAGAAGAAGGAAGAACCAGAGCAGAAACCTGTAGCAGAACCGGTAAAAACACCGGAAGTGAAAGAAGAAAAGCTTGCGGTAACAGCCGAAACAACACCTGCCAAGGAAGAAACCACACCACCGGTAGTAGAAGAGAAAAAGGAAACCGATATAACCGGCGATGTGATGCAAAGGCACACAACGGTTTACCAAAAGCTAGAAGGCCCGAAAATATTGGGCAAAATAGAGATAAAGGCAGATCCTCCTAAAAACAAAGAAGGCGAGAAAAAAGAACGCAAGCGCACCCTTATTAAAAAGAAAGGCGAGCGTACTACACCGGTAGCCGGCGATACTTACTACGATAAGAAGGTTGAGAATTTCCAACGCAGGCGCGATGGTGGTGGACCAAATACTGGCAACAGGCCAAACACTGGCCAACAGAATAACGGCCCTACCGAAATTACCGAGAAGGAGATAGAAGACAAGATTAAGGCTACAATGGCCAAAATACAGTCGCAAACTAACAAGAGCGACCGTAGTAAGCTACGCCGTGGTAAGCGCGATGCCATACAAGAAAAATTAGCCGCTGAAGAGATAAGCAAAAAGGATGAAAAGCTGAAGGTAACTGAGTTTATGACCGTAAGCGAGCTTGCTAGCTTAATGAGCGTAAGCGCGGTGCAGGTTATACAAACCTGTATGCAGCTAGGTGTAATGGTTTCTATCAACCAGCGTTTAGATGCTGAGATATTGGAACTAGTGGCTGGCGAGCACGGCTTCGAAGTTGAATTCCAATCGGCTGAAGAAACTACAGCGTTTAAAGAAGAAGAACCAGATAAGCCGGAGGACCTTAAGCAACGTGCACCTATTGTTACCATCATGGGTCACGTCGATCACGGTAAAACTTCGTTGCTGGATTACATACGTAATGCAAACGTGGTATCGAAAGAGGCGGGCGGTATAACCCAGCACATAGGTGCTTACGAGGTTAAAACTGCTGCTGGCAGGCCAATTACTTTCCTAGATACACCGGGCCACGAAGCGTTTACAGCGATGCGTGCCCGTGGTGCCAAAGTAACCGATATAGCGGTTATAGTGATAGCTGCCGATGATGCGGTGATGCCGCAAACCAAAGAGGCTATCAACCACGCGCAAAGTGCGGGTGTACCAATGATATTTGCCTTCAACAAAATAGATAAGCCGGGTGCAAACTCGGAGAAGATACGCGAACAGCTATCTACAATGAACCTACTAGTTGAAGAATGGGGCGGTAAATACCAAAGCCAGGAAATATCGGCCAAGAAAGGTTTGAACATAGACCTATTGCTTGATAAGATATTGATTGAAGCCGATGTATTGGAACTGAAGGCAAACCCTAACAAGTTGGCTATAGGTTCGGTAGTAGAAGCAACGCTTGATAAAGGCCGCGGCTACACTACAACCATACTGGTAGAAACCGGTACATTGAACAAAGGCGACATTATAGTGTGCGGACCGTACATGGGTAGGGTTAAGGCAATGTTCGACCATACAGGCAAAAAAATGGAGAAGGCCGGTCCTTCTACCCCAGTAATGATATTGGGCTTGAACGGTGCACCACAAGCGGGTGAGAAGTTCAAGGTATTTGCTAACGAGAACGACGCTAAAGAGCTTGCCAACAAACGTGCACAGCTTGAGCGCGAAACAGGTATACGTACCAAGAAACACATTACCTTGGATGAAATCGGTCGCCGTTTGGCACTGGGCAATTTCAAGGAATTGAACTTGATAATAAAAGGCGACGTGGATGGTTCGGTAGAAGCCCTTGCGGATTCGTTATTGAAACTATCAACCGAAGAGATAGCGGTGAAGGTACTGCACAAAGGTGTGGGTCAAATATCGGAGAGCGATGTGAACCTAGCCGTAGCTACCGATGCCATCATACTAGGTTTCAACGTTCGCCCAAGCCAAAGCGCGAAGAAGATAGCCGATACCGAAAACATCGAAATAAAACTATACTCAATCATCTACAAAGCCATAGAGGACGTGAAGAGCGCTATGGAAGGTTTGATGGAACCGAAGATAGAAGAGAAGATAATAGGCCAGATAGATGTGAAGGAAGTGTTCAACATAACGAAGGTGGGTACCATTGCAGGTTGTTTTGTACGCGAAGGCAAAATATTCCGCAACTCGAAAGTGCGTATTGTACGCGAGGGCATAGTGGTGCACAACGGTTCGTTGGCAGCATTGAAACGCTACAAAGACGATGCGAAAGAAGTAGTAAGCGGTATGGAGTGCGGTCTACAGATAAAAGACTACCAAGACATAAAAGTAGGCGATACCATAGAAGTATACGAAGAAGTAGAAGTAGCTCGCAAGCTGTAATACTTTTTCAACAGATAAAAGAAAGCCACCGCACAAAAGCGGTGGCTTTTTTCATTGAGCACATTATACTATCTGCTAGCAGCACCTCATAGCAAACATGTCCATATAACTCAGTTATAAACGCTTAATCCTTCAACGGCAGCCACATTTATTAGCTCAATTTATAGATATACACGCTTATTCAAGCTACATAAACGCAGTAAATACACCTGCACAATACTTTAAACAATAAACTATACAAAAACAAAAAAGCCCCTGCATTGCTGCAAGGGCTTCGATAAAATTAAGTGTAGTTTATTAGCGTAACAAGGTAAACGATCCTTGCTGCGATACAGTTTTCATTTGACCAGGGTTATCCGTATCTGGCGTTTCTACCTGTACATAGTATATAAATGTACCTGGAGCTTGTTCTTTTCCGTTAGCAGTGCCATCCCAGCCATCTACACCGTTGTACACTTGTGCACCCCAACGGTTGTATATGCGCATTTCAACCATGCGTGTGTTAGGCATAGGCACTATACCAAAGCGGTCGTTTTTACCATCGCCGTTTGGTGTAAACGCGTTAGGCATTTTCACGCCACCGCTTACTATTATCACTACCGAATCGGTAGCAAAACAGCCACTGTTTGCAGCCTCGCTTACGGTTACATATACTGCCATTGTTTCGTTTACTGTCAAATTAGGGTTGTTGCAATCGCTACAGCTAGCTGCATCGAAAG
>JAFDYM010000165.1 GCA_018267435.1 Bacteroidota bacterium
GTTCTTTATACCTGTAATGAGATAGCCCACATCGCCGGTTTTTACCTCGTCGCGCGGCTTCATAGCCAAACTTGGGATACCTACCTCATCTGCCGAATAGCTAGCACCTGTGTTAAAGAAGCGTACTTTGTCGTTCTTCTTCAAGCTGCCATCCAATATCCTGTAATATGCTATTACACCGCGGAACGAGTTGAACATCGAGTCGAATATCAAGGCGCGTAGTGGTGCATCGGGGTTGCCCTTTGGTGCAGGTATTCGGTCTATAATGGCATCGAATATCTTGTCTACACCCTCGCCTGTACGGCCACTGGCGCGTATTATATCCTCGCGCTTGCAGTCAACCAATGATACTATTTGGTCTTCTACCGCCTCTGGGTTGGCACCCGGCATATCTATTTTGTTTATTACGGGGATGATGGTCAGGCCTTGGTCAAGCGCCAAGTATAGGTTGCTTATGGTTTGCGCCTGTATACCTTGCGATGCATCTACCAACAAAAGTGCACCCTCGCACGCAGCTAGCGAGCGGCTAACCTCGTAGCTAAAATCTACGTGGCCCGGGGTGTCAATTAAGTTCATTACGTATTTTTTACCATTGCGGGCAAAATCCATTTGTATGGCGTGGCTCTTAATAGTAATGCCGCGCTCGCGCTCCAGATCCATGTTATCCAACACGGTGTTCATCATTTGGCGTACGGCTACGGTTTTTGTAGTTTCTATAAGTCTATCGGCAAGGGTAGATTTGCCGTGATCGATATGCGCTATAATGCAAAAGTTCCTAATATTCTCCATCGGGCGGCGAAGATAGCTAAAGTTTTTGAAGGCAATATGCGCATTAATGATAACGCTCTGATGATAGATGATTACTATCATTTAAGTATGAGATGTACAGTTTTTTGGCGCGTTGCTGTAGCGCCTAGCGCTTAAGGTTGGTTCCCTCGGGCGTGCAGCCTGTGGAGCCTAGCTTGCTTTACTTATCCCTGCCAGCATACGCTACATCCTTTCTCTTTTTAAACAGAAGGGGCTAGGGGATGAGTTTTTCATTCTATAACTCAATAGCTTGCTTCCCTCTTTGTTCCTCACCAATTTTCGACTTACTTTACGCGCATAATTTTGTATATTAATAGCTATGGAGTTTAATTTTAAAGAGATAGAGGACAAATGGAAGAAGGTGTGGGCGAAAAACGGTACTTATACAGTAACCGAAGACCCGAACACGCCTAAGTATTATGTATTGGATATGTTTCCGTACCCTAGTGGTGCGGGCTTGCACGTAGGCCACCCGCTGGGCTACGTAGCCAGCGATATATATGCGCGCTACAAAAGGCTGAAAGGCTTTAATGTATTGCACCCTATGGGCTACGATGCCTTTGGCTTACCTGCCGAGCAGTATGCCATAGAAACAGGCACGCACCCGGCCGTAACTACCGAGAAGGCTATCAAACGCTATAAAGAGCAGTTGGATAAAATAGGCTTTAGCTACGACTGGAGCCGCCAAGTAGTAACTGCCGAGCCAGATTACTACAAGTGGACGCAGTGGATATTTCTAAAGCTATTCGGTAGCTGGTACAACCGCGAGGCCAACAAAGCCGAGTTGATTGAAACCTTAGTGGCGAAGTTTGAAGCCAATGGCTTAAGCAAGGAGCTAGCCCGCGAAGGTGTGGAGGCGTTTACAGCCGAGCAGTGGAAAGGTTTTAGCAAGGCGAAGCAAAGCCAGGTATTGATGAACTACCGCTTGGCATTTCTATCGTACGCCGAGGTAAACTGGTGTGAGGCACTAGGTACGGTATTGGCGAACGATGAAGTGAAAGATGGCAAGAGCGAGCGCGGCGGCCACCCTGTTGAGCGCCGCAAAATGCGCCAGTGGTTCTTGCGTATTACCGAATATAGCGATAGATTATTGGATGGCTTGAACACCCTTGACTGGAGCGATGCCATGAAAGAAATGCAGCGCAACTGGATAGGTCGCTCAGAGGGTGCATTGATCAAATTCGACCTCTCCCAAACCCTCTCCGAAGGAGAGGGCTTAAACAGCCCACGCTACCATACTACCGATTCTCAAACTTGGAATACGAGTATCGACTTTGCCAAAGAGCATAGAAGTAACCCTACAGAGGCAGAGGCTATTGTTTGGGAGCAATTGAGAGCAAAAAGAACAGGCTATAAATTCCGTAGGCAGCACCCAATTGATCAGTTTATTGCAGACTTTGTTTGCTTAGAACGTGGATTGATTGTAGAAATAGATGGCAAAATACATTTAGAACAAAAGGAGAATGACCAACTAAGAACTGAAGTCCTAAATAGGTATGGCTTTACAGTTGTGCGTTTTACCAATGAACAGGTGTTCGGTAATATAGATACTGTAGTAAGCAAGATAAAAGAAACTCTTGCAACAATGACCGAAAGAGTAATTCCTTCGGAAGTGGATGATAACGAGTTGAGCGAAGGGCAGAACAGCTCCCTCCCCTTCGGGGAGGGCAGGGGAGGGGTGTCGTTAGAAGTATTCACCACCCGTCCCGACACCATATTCGGTGCTACCTTTATGGTAATAGCACCCGAGCATGAATTGGTAGATAGCTTAACCACGCCTGAACAGAAGGAAGCGGTAGATAAATATGTAGCCTATGTAAAGAGCCGCACCGATGTGGAGCGCCAGCAGGAGAAACGTGTAACGGGCGAGTTTACCGGCTCGTATGCGGTTAACCCTTTCAATGGTACGCCGATACCTATTTACATGGCCGAGTACGTGTTGGCAGGCTATGGTACGGGTGCTATAATGGCAGTACCTGCCGATGATGAACGCGACCGCAAGTTTGCCGAGAAGTTTGGCTTGCCGGTTATTGAAATCATCGACAAGAGTATGTACCCAGGTGCAACTATCGAGGATAAGAAAGGCAAGATGATCAACTCTGAGTTTTTGAATGGCTTAGAGGTGGTAGATGCTATAAAGGCGGTGTTGGATGAAGTAGAGAAGCGCGGCATTGGTCAGCGCAAGGTTAACTACAAGCAGCGCGATGCGGGCTACAGCCGCCAGCGCTATTGGGGCGAGCCGTTCCCTATTAAGTATGGCCCTAAGCACGTGGAAGGTTTTGAAGACCTAGGCGGAGCGGAAGATATACCTGTGCCACTAAGCGAGGACCAGTTGCCATTGGTATTGCCAGAGGTAAGCTCTTTCAAGCCGGGCGGCGATGGACGCTCGCCATTGGCTAACAGCGAAGCATGGGTAAAGGCAGGTTACGAAACCGATACCATGCCGGGCTATGCGGGCAGCAGTTGGTATTTTCTACGATATATGGATGCTAAGAATCCGAACGAGTTTGCCGCGAAGGATAAGATAGACTACTGGAAGAATGTAGATATATACTTCGGTGGGGCTGAGCATGCTGTAGGCCACTTGCTATACAGCCGTATGTGGCACAAGTTCTTGCACGATTTAGGTTATGTACCTACCGATGAACCATTCCAAAAAATGGTGAATCAGGGGATGATACAGGGTAGAAGTAATATTCTTTATCGTGTTTCCGAGTTGGAAAAAGATGTTGTCAAATGGTTTAGTGATCTTCTCCGCAAAAAATATAAAAAGCGTATAATTATATCTGAGCAGGGAAACATTGATATATCTATAGATGATAAAGTTGTTATTGAAATAAAAAGATTTGATGGCTATAATTATAGAATGTATCAGGATACGTTTTATTCTCGGTTCAGACATTACACTAGTAAGGCGGCATTATTGTTTTTTACGAATAACATAATACGAGACTCGAAGTTTTATATCAATCTTATCGATACTATTTTAAAATCGTCTTTAAGTGACGGATATTTATTTGTTGATACAAAGCCTCAAAAGGTTGCGCCATTATATGTATCAAATGGCTTTAAAGATAAGTTTCCATGTTCGCCTAAACATGTCGATATTAATTTAGTGCATAATGATATCTTGAACTTAAAGGAGTTTAAGAGAAGTTCAATAGAAAATAGAGAATCTGATTTTGTATTGTACAAAGGAAAATATTATTGTGGTTATGAGGTAGAGAAGATGTCTAAATCAAAATATAATGTCGTTACCCCAGACGATGTAATAGACAAATATGGCGCTGACTGTTTCCGTATGTTCGAAATGTTCTTGGGTCCTATTGAGCAGAGCAAGCCTTGGGATGATAAGGGTATAAGCGGTACGTACAACTTCTTGCGCAAGTTCTGGCGTTTGTTCTACGATGATAAAGGCTGGAAAGTAACCGATGCCGAACCAACAAAAGAGGAATACAAGGTGCTACACAAAACTATCAAGAAGATAGCGGACGACATCGAGCGCTTGAACTACAACACTTGTGTATCATCGTTCATGATAGCGGTGAATGAATTGACATCTGCCAACTGTAGCAAGCGCAAAGTATTAGAGCCGTTGGTAATACTATTGGCACCGTTTGCGCCGTTTATTACAGAGGAACTATGGTCGGCACTTGGTAATACAGGCAGCGTACACCAGGCTGCTTATCCTAAATTCGAGGAGCAGTATTTGGTGGAAAGCGAGTTTGAATACCCGATAAGCATTAACGGCAAAACCCGCGCACAAGTTAAGCTAGCGCTTGACCTAAGCGAGGCCGATGCCCGCGCCTACGTACTAGGCCTAGAAAGCGTAACCAAATGGACCAACGGCGCAGAGCCTAAGAAGTTCATTTACGTAAAGGGTAGGATAATCAACGTAGTGGTTTAATAGGCGAGTAGCCAGTGGTGATTGGCTAATGATAATAAAGGGTTTTATATCTATTTAATTATTCGTATAATTGGTAGATATAAAACCTTTTTAACTTATGAAAACCTCTCTTTACTTAAGCTTATTATTGATTGTATGCAGCATAGCAGGCTGTAACAAAAACGAAGGCAAAGCCAACTGGCAAGCCAGGGCTGCCGAGGCCGAAACCTATCGCATTAAAAAGCACATTGTTATCGATTTGGAGGCTAACGACACCACCGAAAACTATTTCACCTACAATACCGATAACTCAATTGCTACTGAAAGCAATGCCTCGTTTGGCTATACATATACCTACGGTAATGGGGTTGTTTTGAAAATGCTTACAACTAACAGTAACGTTGTAGAAACATACCATTTGAACAGTGAAGGCTTTACTGATACGTTAAGCTATGATGAATACAACTTCTTTACTTTCCAATATAATAGCTATGGAAACGTAATAAAAAAGGATTTTCAAGGCTTGGCGTTAACCTATAATTGGACCAATGGTAACTTAAGCAGCGCGGGCAACGGCGGTATGGTAAACTTCGACTTTATAACCGATAAGTTCAGCACCATAAATAGTACCAACAAGGGTGCCCTGTTTGCTGGTAGAGAATCAGTAAATATACCATCTCGCGGTTATAACGAGTATGGCGATGAACTTATTTATACTTATGAATTTGATAATCTTGACCGTGTAATAAGGCGCAGAACACAAATAAGCGACGAGTATTTTACATACTACTAACAGCTATTTCCTTTGTAGGGTAAAATAGTAGATATTTGCTGCAAAAGAAAAGAATAGAAGAAGATGAAGACAGCATTCAAATTGAGCGCGTATATCGTGGTATTATTTGTAGCAGTGGCAATGGTAGCCAGCAGTTGCAAAAAGGAAGAGATTGCACCTACGCGCGTACACACCATTAACTATGCCGATAGCAACGGCAACAGTTTGTTTACCGAAGAATATATTTACGATGAGCAATACCGCCTTAGCCA
>JAFDYM010000166.1 GCA_018267435.1 Bacteroidota bacterium
CAGATTTTCCAACTACACCAGGTACCATACATACTAATTATAACGGGGGGAATTATGATGGCTTTGTGGCTTTGGTAAATGCTACAGGCACACAATTGTTGGCTTCTACTTTTATAGGTACTATAGGCAACGACCAAGTGTATTTCGTAAAGTTAGATGGTGTAGGCAACGTTTATTTTGTAGGCCAAACTACTGGGCAATACCCTGTGCAGAATGCCCTTTATAGCAACCCTAATAGCGGTCAGTTTATATCTAAACTTACACCGCAGTTAAATAGTGTTTTCTATTCAACTGTATTTGGTAGTGGTAGTGGCTCGCCCAATATTTCGCCTACAGCATTTTTGGTAGATACTTGCGAAAACGTGTACGTGGCAGGCTGGGGTACTAACAGTAGTTCTTTCACTGGTTTTGCCAACAACATGTTTGGCATGCCACTTACTAATGATGCAATTAAGAGCAGTACCGATGGTACTGATTTCTACTTTATAGTATTATCGAAGAATGCAGATGAGCTGTTGTATGGTTCGTACTTTGGTGGCAATGGTGCTATTGAACACGTAGATGGCGGTACAAGCCGATTTGATAAACGAGGTGTAATATATCAAGCAATGTGTGCAGGCTGTGGCGGTAACTCGCTTACGCCTACTACACCAGGCGTATGGGCGCCCAATAACCTTAGTACTAACTGTAATGAGCTGGGCTTAAAGATGGAGTTTAACCTAGCGGGTACTAGTGTTGAATTGGAAGCATTCCCTCGGGCTACGGGCTGTGTGCCGCTTAATGTACAGTTTACAGGTACCATTACACCAGGTGCAGAGTTTACATGGTACTTCGGCGATGGCGATACATCGCACCAACAGAACCCCCAACACCTTTATACCGATACGGGAACTTATATAGTAATGCTGGTAGGTATCGATTCCAACTCGTGTAATATATCCGACACGGCATATATTGATGTGTGGGTACGCGATGATTCCTTATCGGCCAACTTTGCACCCGATATTGAAATAGATTGTAGAACAAGTAGTGTATCAGTAGCGTCGCACAATTATGCCACTACCTCGTATTTGTGGAATATGGGTGATGGTACTACCTATACTACCGATAGTGTGCACCATACCTATGCCAACCCTGGCAACTATACTATTACGCTTACTGTAACCGATACTACCAAGTGTACATTGAGCGATGCCTTTAGCGTACCTATCACTATTCAGCGCTCGGTTGATGCCAGTTTTATATTGTCCGATTCCTTAGGCTGCGTGCCCCTTACCATCAACTTTAATGCAGCGTTGGTAAACGGAGTAAGTTATAACTGGACCTTCGGCGATGGAACTACTTCTAACCAAAACAGCATTACGCATACCTACGCGCAGCCGGGTACTTTTACAGCGCAGCTAATAGTAAGCGATCCTAACTCATGTAATTTATCCGATACGGCTTTTTCGATAATAGAAGTAATAGACAGTAGCGCCGGCGCCGACTTCAACTTTACACGCACATTCTATGGTTGCGATAGCGTAAGGGTAAATGTATGGTCTACCTATATAGGCGAGGAGTTTGAGATGTGGGACTTTGGCGATGGCTTTACCTCGAACGATGATACGGTAAGCCACGTATACAGCACAGGAGGCACCTATACTATAACACACTATATACGCGATGACGAGCAGATATGTAAGCCGCTCGATACTTCGTATTTGGTTATAAGCTTACAACCTTTGGATATAAATGTAACAGTACCCGATACCATTGGCTGCATACCATTTACGGCAACTTTTATTGGCAATTCCGACCTGTTAACTACCGATTATTTTTGGAACTTCGGCGATGGCAATAGTGCCATAGGCGATACCGTAACACATACCTATACTGCGGTAGGTAGCTATAGCATTACCGTATTAGGGCAAGATACCAATGCTTGTGTTTTTTACGATTCAGCTTTTGCGGTGGTAAATGCTATCAACGATTCTGCCATTGCTAACTTCGGTGCTAATGTTTTGAATAGCTGCGATTCGAACCTTGTAGTACAGCTTACTAACCAAAGCATAAATTCAGTAGAGTATCATTGGGACTTTGGCGATGGCAATACCAGTACAGCGGTTGACACAACCTATTCGTACCACTTGCCGGGTACTTATACCATTACCCTTACATCAATAGATACCAATCGCTGCCACCCTATAGATACTGCTACTTTTACTGTTACTATGTTGCCGAACAGCTATGCATTCTTTTTACAAAGCAATGTGTGCTTAGGTGATGTAATGCAGTTTACTAATCAAGGCAGCCCTACGGCACAGTATACTTGGACCTTTGGTGATGGTACTACGTCGAATGAATTTTCGCCTTCGCATTTATACGCTAATGCTGGCGACTATAATGTAACATTAACCATTATAGATACCACTACCTGCGATGTTACTTCTACCTACACCAAGCCTGTAAAAGTATATTTGCAGCCGCAAGCGGGCTTTACAGTTAGCCGCGATACTTTCAAATTTGAAACCCCTGTTGAGTTTGTAAATACCAGTACCAACTACGAACACCTAATGTGGGACTTTGGCGATGGACAAGGAGTGCTAGATGAGGAAGCGCCCATACATGTATATGGTAAGATATATCAAATGACGGTGTGCCTAAATGCTTTCAATGCGGCATGTAGCGATACCTTTTGCAAAACTATATTCATTTCGTTCGATGCATTGATAGGCGTGCCGAATGCCTTTTCGCCAAATGGTGACGGCGTGAACGATGTGATACGCATAGAAGGAAAGGGTATAACAGAACTTGAGTTTAGAATATACAACCGCTGGGGCGAAAAGGTGTTTGAAACCAACAGTAAGGCCATAGGTTGGGATGGTTACTACAAAGGTGTACTACAAGAAATGGAAGTATATACCTACAGCGTGCAAGCAAGCTTTGTAGATGGCAGCAGTAAGCAATTGAAAGGGAATATAACCTTGTTGAGATAGATGGGACGGATGACGACAGACAACAGACGGAGAGGGTTAAGCTTTAAAGCGTTAGGGCTTGTATTCCTGTTGTCTGTGGTCAGCGGTTCGCTCTCTGCTCAAGATGTTCACTTCACCCAATTCTTTACCACGCCGCTTGCTACCAACCCTGCACACACAGGCAACTTTAATGGCAACTACCGCATAGGGTTCAATTTTAAAGCACAATGGCCTTGGGCTATACAGCAGGGCAGCACCTATAACTACCATACCGAAACACCGTACATCGATTTCTCCTTCGGCGAGCGCAAAATAAAGACGGGCTGGATGGGCGTGGGCTTTAACTTTTTAAATGACCAAGCTGGCGATGGTATGCTTACCTACAGGCGCGCTACACTTAGCTTTGCCTATCATCAAACTTTTGATGAAGACCATAAGTATGTGCTATCGGCAGGGGCTAATGTAAGCTACGTAAATAGGCTGATAGATTTTTCGAAACTATACTTCAATAACCAATGGGTAGAGGATATAGGCTTCAATACATCGCTTGATCCTAACGAGCAATACAAGCGCGAAAGTTTTGATATGTGGGATGTAGGTGCAGGCTTAAACTTTCGTGGACAAGTACACCATATGCTGAATCTAAGCTTGGGCTTTAGCATGCTGCACTTAAACAGGCCCAAACATTCCTTCTACAACGGCGACGAACGCTTAGGCTTACGTTATCAAGCCAATACTACCGTGCAGATAAAAACCAGCGATAGGTTTTTTGTAGATGTAGATGGCTACTATACCTTCGAGAAAAAGGCGAGTCAAATAGCCTTTGGCAGCAAGGTAGGCTACAGTATGTACAACTGGAAGACTAATGACCTAGACCATACTGTATACGCAGGCATATACTACAGGGTGAAGGATGCCCTAGCGCCTATGATAGGCTATCAATTCCAGAGAACGCGCCTGCTGGTAAGTTACGACGTAGTACTATCAAAGCTAGTGCGCCCAGGCCGCGCCAATGGTGGGCCAGAAATCTCATTGGTACACGTAGGCGCATGGGGCCAAAACCACTATAATGGCACCAAGGTGTATTGCCCTAAGTTTTAAATGTGTTTTGCAAGTGTTTTTTAGAACACGGATAAAACGGATAACACAGATTGCATGGATTTAATGGAATAGAAAAATGAAGATTCATTGAGTTTAATCTAACTGACAACCGGCAGCTGAAGATGATTGGGTGCAGACGGTAATGAATTGCACTCTTTTTCGCAAACAAATCCGTTTCAATCTGTGTCATCCGCGTCATCTGCGTTCCAATTCACTCACCTGCCAATATTTCACTTTCCCCCATTTACTGCCTTCGCGTCAGCATATTTCTGCCAAACAGCGTCAATTTGTCTTTTGCCTAGCATAGGGCGCGAAATTTGAGATATTTGCGCCGATAAATAATGCCATGGAAGAGAACAAGGAAAATACTGAAAACGAGAACCTTAAAGATAAGGCCGAACACCTAAAAGATACCGTAGGCGAAAAAGCCGAGGAGTTTGCAAAAACAGCCAAGGATAAAGCCGAAAGCTTTGCGGGCAAAACCATCGATGCTGCGGAGAAGCTGATAAACGATGTGTTTAAAAAGAACAAGCCGGAAGATACCGAGTTTGAAGAGGAAGTGCTTGACCCTAAAGATTTGGAAATAGCAGCTTTGAAGAAGGAAGCCGAGGAGCAAAAGGACAAGTACCTACGCCTGTATGCCGACTTTGATAATTTTAAAAAGCGCACGGCTAAAGAGAAGATAGAGTTGATACAAACTGCGGGCAAAGATGTGATAAAGGACATGCTGGCAGTGGTAGACGACTTTGAGCGCGCGCTAAAGGCTAGCGGCAGCACCGATGCCAACGATGGCGTAAGGTTGATATACAACAAGTTTGTAAAGACCCTTGCCGATAAAGGCGTGAAGGCTATGGAAACCGTAGGGACTGAATTCAACCCAGATCTACACGAGGCCATAACCGAAATACCTGTAGCAGGTATGGAAGGCAAGGTGATAGACGAGGTAGAGAAGGGCTACTATTTGAACGATAAAATAATTCGCTACGCTAAAGTGGTAGTAGGTAAAACAGCAGAATAAGAACAATGGCAAAGCGCGATTATTACGAAATACTAGAGGTAAGCAAGGGCTCAACGGCCGAGGAGATAAAGAAGGCATACCGCAAGGTGGCATTGAAGTATCACCCAGACCGTAACCAAGGCGACAAGGCTGCCGAGGAGAAATTTAAGGAGGCAGCGGAGGCTTATGAAGTACTTAGCGACCCGCAAAAGCGTGCCCAGTACGACCAATTTGGCCATGCTGCTAGCCAAGGCGGCTTTGGTGGCGGCTACGGCGGCCAAGGCAATATGGAAGACATATTCCGCAACTTCGGCGATATATTCGGCGGTGGTGGCGGAGGCGGTGGCTTCGACCCGTTCGAGACATTTTTCGGCGGTGGAGGTGGCGGCAGGCAGCAAGGCGGTGGTCGCACCCGTGGTAAGCGCGGCACCAACCTGCGCATCAAAGTAAAATTGACTTTACAAGATGTAGTGCATGGCGTAAGCAAATCGCTAAAGCTAAAGAAGCAGGTAACCTGCCACACTTGTAGCGGCAGCGGCGCTAAAGATGCCAGCTCGGTAAGCAAGTGTAGCGTGTGCGGTGGCACGGGTGTAATGCGCAAGGTAACCAATACCATATTGGGCCAAATGCAAACCACTACTACCTGCTATCAATGTAATGGCAGCGGCCAGCAGATAACTAGAAAGTGCGGCACATGTAACGGGCTTGGCGTAGAGTATGCCGAGGAAACATTGGATATAAATATACCTGCGGGCGTGCAAGAGGGTATGCAGCTATCGGTAAGCGGCAAGGGCAATGCGGGTGAGCAAGGCGGCCCTGCCGGCGACTTGATAGTGGCCATAGAAGTAGAGAACCACCCAGAGCTGGAGGTAGATAACCAAAACGTAATATACAACCTGAACATCAACTTTGTTGACGCTGCACTGGGTACCAGTGTAGATGTGCCAACCATAGAAGGCAAGGCGAAAGTGAAGATACCTGCGGGTACGCAAGCGGGTAAGGTGTTCCGTCTAGGCGGCAAGGGCTTGCCATCGGTTAACAGCCGTGGCCGTGGCGACCAGCTAGTGTTTGTACAGGTATTTACACCTACCGAGCTTACCAGCGACGAAAAGAAGATACTGGAGAAACTACGCGAAAGCCCCAACTTTAAACCCAAGCCAGGCAGCAAAGAAAAAGGCTTCTTCGATAGGATGAAAGATATGTTTGAATAAGCAATAAAGAAGCGTAAAGTAAAAGCGGGAACAGCTAGCAATAGCATCCCGCTTTTTAATTTTATATTGCATTATAAATACATACTATGAAACCCCTTACATTTTTACGCATCTTCATTAATTTTTTCCTAATCCTAATTGCTACTCAGGTAATAAGTAAAGTTTTATTTGGTGATTATACCAATGAACAACTAGGCGAGTCATTACGATCACATGCACCTTATACAGGGGCGCTGATAGGTTCACTTATCTTCACTATAGGCATGTACTTTGTTGCTAAGCGTGGGCAGAAGAAAGAAGCGTAGCCCGAGAAACAGTTCAAGTAATAAATCCGCACTTTAGTGCGGAGAAGCGAAGAATAACCTAAATGGCTTTAGCCATGATGATGAATACAAGTGATTTGAACTTCCCATAAAAAACAGACATTCATCCCGATGTATATCGGGAATGGGCGGTACTATTGCCCACTGGCATACGTACGCGCACCACGTGCCTTTAGGTTTGCATTGATATTACCCAGCCTTATTTTATTGTATTTCCATTAAGCTGTAAATTGTAGAAAGGGAACGGGGTGAACTATACCGCGTGCTAGGTTAGAGGCCTATCGAACGTATTTAGTCCCCGTTCCCACTACCGTTGCTAAGAACCATTTAGAATTTTAGTCTTGGAGGACTTATTAAAGGTCTTAGTCCGTAGCAACATTTTTAATTCATAAACCAAAGTTATGGAAACAAAACAGATTGTAGGTATCGATGTATCTAAAGAAACATTTGATGCGGTGTTCGAAAACAACTCTATACATGAGGTGTTCAGCAACAGCACCAAAGGCTTCGGGCTACTTGTGAAATGGCTGCTGCGCCATGCGGGAAAAGGCCTAAGCGGCGTGCTTGTTGTCATGGAACATACAGGCATATATTCCCTGCCATTGGAAAAGTACCTGTACGGGAAGCATATAGCCTTCAGCAAGGTAGCGGGCATCAAAATCAAGAGGTCGATGGGTTTAGTCCGAGGCAAGAGCGATGCTGCCGATGCCGGTATGATAGCTAGATACGGAGCCGAGAAAAGGAAGGTGCTAACGGCGCAACAACCTGTACAGGCCAATGTACTACGCCTTAAAAACCTGATAGCCCTGCGGGATAAAATGGTACGTGACAGGGCAGGTTGGATAGTAAGGTTAAGTGAGCAGGAGCAGTTCCTGGGACTACAGGGAAGCGATTTGATAGTTAAGGTGCAAAAAGCCATTGTTAAGGGCCTGGATGCCGGTATAGATAAAGTCAACAATGAAATTACAGCTGTAATTGAAGGCGATAGTGCGCTGTCCCAGACCTATGGGCTGCTTGTATCCATCAAAGGTGTCGGGCCCGTAATAGCGGCTTATATGATAGCCCTCACGGATAACTTCAAGAACTTCGCCACGTGGCGGCAGTTTGCCTGCTACAGTGGTATTGCGCCATTCCCATACGAATCGGGCAAGAGTATAAAAGGTAGGACTAGGGTAAGCAACTATGCCAACAAAAAGATGAAATCACTGCTGCATATGGCAGCCATGAATGCAGTAAAGTATAATCCTGAAATAAGGGATTACTACGAGAAAAGAACAAACGCGGGCAAGAACAAAATGGGCACATTGAACGCAATCAGATGTAAGATAGTGGCAAGGATGTTTGCAGTTATAAAGCGGCAAGAGCCTTACAAGGTTGAATGGTTGAATGCGGCTTAGATTTAACAATACAGGGCTTGTTTTAACCTTAGAATAC
>JAFDYM010000167.1 GCA_018267435.1 Bacteroidota bacterium
AATATCCTGGCAGCCGCGCGATGCAAACTCGTACGATATACTGCCCGTACCGCCAAAAAGGTCAAGTACTTTTAAGTTTTCGAAATTGTAATTGTTGTCAAGCATGTTGAACAAACCCTGTTTCGCCATATCGGTAGTGGGGCGGGTGGGTATGTTTTTAGGCGGCTCGAACCGCGAACCGCTCAGTTTTCCTCCTATTATTCTCATTCGCTTAAATTGTATAAGTTGAAATGCAAGTGCTTTGCGTATTTATCGAATGCCTTGCTAAAGCCGATGCCTGTAGGGGCATCTATAAAATTTATATTACTAAAGTAACGGAAACAGATATCGTATATCTTCGATTTTACATCTACCTCGCCCATCATTATAAGGTCTAGTTGCTCGCGGTTAAGTTTCATCTCGTCGCAGTACAATAGCACATAATATATCAGGTCATTCTCATTTTTATAGCTGTACCTGTTCATTATCTGCAAGTGCTTTTCGGCACTAAAATGTATTACGTCAAAGTGCGTGGCGCTTACGTTTATAAACAGCTTCTGCTCGCCATAAGCCACATAGTGTGGTAACAGATGTAGATAGGTAGATGCCAAATGCAGGTACTTGGGCTGGCGGAATAAAAAATCGAATAGCTCTACCAATACGTCATCCTTTTCAAAAAACAGGTCTAAGCTGTTCTCTGCACAGCGCTGGCTTAGCTGGTGCGCACCCGCCATATAGCTCAACTGCGAGGGCATTAAGGTATATGGGCTATCGAAACCTATTAGTATCTCCGAAAACTTATATTGAAGTACTTCGTCCTTATCGTATATGCGCTGTACGCGCTGCGCCAGTTCGGCGCTATCGCTTACATGGTGCAGGGTATAGTTGCCATAAAACAGCACTTGCCCATGTGCCTTGTTCAACACAAAGTAGCGCAGGCTGTTAGTGCTTACCGCCAACTTAAGCACCAGCGAGGATGGCGAAATGGACGCATCTATTTCGCCGATGCCCGTAAACGAGTTTTTTATTTGTGCCGCTGCCATGGTGCTAAAATAACTTTATTGTAATTACTGCTCAATTCTTTATGTTTGAAGGCATGAGAAAGTATGAAGCCCGTAACCCAAACTATAAGGAATATACGGAGTACAAGATAGGGAAGAACAAGCACATGAAGTGGCTCGGCTTCGTAATAACCAAAATAGAACCCGGCTATATAGAGGGCGAACTGGAATTTACCGAGATACATGAGCAGCAGAATGGTTACCTTCATGGCGGCGTTACGGCTACTATGTTGGATATGGCGGAGGGCTTTGCGGCTTACAGCCTAGTAGAAGATGGGCAGCAGGTGTTTACCGTAGATGCCAAGGTGAGTTACTATAACCGCGGCACGGCGAAGAAGTTTTATGTGCGCGGCTGGGTAGATAAAGCAGGCAAACGCTTCCACTTTTGCGAGGGCGAGTTGTATTACCTAGAAGGTGAGGAGAAGGTGATAGTAGCCAAAGGCACCACTACCATGGCGGTGTTATAGTTTTTTTTAGTTCATGTATTATTTGTATTCGTGTCGTTACTTAAAGCATCATATAAGCAGATATTGATCATAGCCTTGCCACTGATAATTGGCAACCTGGCATGGACCAGCAATGGCGTGTTCGATACCATATTTGTGGGTAAGCTGGGCAATACCCAGTTGGAGGCCATTGGCTTTGCCAGCGTGTTCTACTCGGTGCTGTTTATGATGGGCTTTAGCTTTACGCGCGGTACACAGCTACTCATAGCCCGCCGCCTTGGCGAAATGAACAGGCGCGAGGTTGGTAATATTCTCGATAATACCCTTATTACCCTTACAGCCGTAGCCACATTGCTATTTATACTTATCAGGCTTAACCTGCACAGCATATTGGGTTTAATGCTAGATAGCGAACCGGTGGTGAATGCCTGCGAAGAGTTCCTTAGCTACCGCATGTGGGGCTTGGTGCCTAGCTTCCTTAGCTTTGTATTCATTGCTTTCTATTCGGGCATTGGGCAAACGGTTATCCTAGCTTTATCGGTAGGCTTAATGACTACCCTTAACATCACCCTCAATTATGGCTTGGTGTATGGCAAGTTCGGCTTGCCCGAAATAGGTATAGGTGGTTCAGGCATGGCAACAGCCATATCTGAAACCATAGCTGTAGCAGTATTGGTAGGCGGTACCTTCTACAAAAGCCGTAATAAAGAATACTCTCTATACAAATTTGCAAAGTTCGATACCGATGTGTTGATGCAGATGGTGAAAATATCGGTGCCTTTGATGTTGCAATCGTTGGCAGCTGTAGGTGCATGGTTGATATTTTTCTCGCGCATACAAGTTAAGCTGGGCAATGAGCCTTTGGCTGTATCATCTATCTACAGGCAGTTGATATTGTTCTTCACCATCCCTACATGGTCCTTGGGTTCGGCGGCCAATACCATCATCAGCAACTTGGTGGGCCAGCGCGATTTTGAAGGCGTAAAGCTCGGTATCCGCCGCATTAGCATACTCAGTTTTGGCTTTGCCTTGTTTTCTGCAGCGCTCATTTATCTATTCCCATACTTCTTCATCAATGTATTTGTAAACGAGGCACAAGGCCACGAGGTTGTACCAATGGCTATAGAGGCATTGCCGGTATTGTTCGGCGTGTTTTTGATAATGGCTTTCGGCAACATACTATACAACGGCGTTATAAGCCTTGGCGATATATTTGTAGCCTTGGTTATAGAGCTGATAGTGGTAGTGCTGTACATAGGCTACTTTATGTACGTGCTTAACCAACCTTGGGGTAACCTATGGTGGGTATGGACGGCAGAGTGGGTGTACTGGTTTGTAATGATAGCCTGTTCGTTGGCTTACCTTAAGTACCGCCGCATACACGTTGTATAGCAAACTGTGCTAGCAATGTTCATTTGTTAACCCGCGCGCCTTTTTCTTGTTTAAATTTGATGCTATGGAAGAACCTGTAATACTATATAGCAACGTAAACGTACACCAAAGCGATAAACTAGTGCTGAGCGATATCAACTTCGAATTGCAGCAGGGCGAGTTTGTGTACCTGATAGGTAGAACGGGTGCGGGCAAAAGCAGCTTTATGAAAACCCTGTACGGCGAACTACCCGTAAAGGAAGGACAAGCTGTGGTATGCGGTTACAACCTTCCTACATTGAAGAAGAAGGACGTGCCTTACCTGCGCCGCAAGCTGGGCATAGTGTTTCAAGATTTTCAATTGCTGCACGATAGGAATGTATACGAGAACCTCGATTTTGTGCTGCGCGCCACAGGTTGGAGCATAAAGGAAAAACGCAACGAACGCATAGGCGAAGTGCTGAGCGAAATAGGCTTGAACCATTTAACTACCAAAATGCCTTACCAGCTATCGGGCGGCGAGCAGCAGCGCTTGGTTATTGCGCGCTCGCTATTGAACAACCCACCGCTTATAATAGCCGATGAACCTACGGGCAACCTTGACCCTGAAACATCGGACGAGATAGTGAAGCTATTGATACGCATTAACCGCGAGCACAACACCGCCATACTTATGGCAACGCACAACTATCAATTGATAGATAAGTACCCAGCCAAAATATACAACTGCACCAACAGCACTATTACACAAGAGAAGGGCATATACGTAAAAATGTAGCATGGAAGCGCAGCACATTACCCGCTTTAATGTACGTGTGTATGGCTTGCTTATAAACGAGCACCAACAGATATTGGTAACCGATGAAGTATTCAAAAACGGGGGACGTGCTACCAAGTTCCCAGGTGGTGGTTTAGAGCTAGGCGAAGGCCTGCGCGATGGCCTAGGCCGCGAGTATCAAGAAGAAGCAGGCGTAGCGGTAACAGTAGTGGACCACTTCTACACCACCGACTTTTTTCAGCCCTCTTTCTTCGATAACGATAGCCAGATAATAAGCGTGTACTACACCTGCCAATGTCCCGATTGGCAGAGCATCAAAACATCTGATACCAAGTTCGATTTTGTAGTAATAGCGGGAGAGGAGGCTGAGTCATTCCGCTGGGTTAACTTGAAAGACTTAGACAAAGAGGTCGACATCATTCTACCCATAGACAAGGTAGTGGTGCAGATGTTGAGGGAGAGGTATAAGGGGTAGGATTGATACTGCGCAGTCATTATATTAGTTGAGATAAATGGCAAGTAAATGATACACAAGGATGATTTTGTAAAGGATGGTTGTGGGTGGAATGCTAAAGCTTCTGGCTTACAGGTTAATGGTAAAGATGTAGCTCTATACATAAGCACAAAAACAGATACTGAACATGCCGATAGGGATATCTTCGAAGAACAGATGGAAACGCTTAAGTTGATCAGCGAAAACTGGGGGGAGTTGACTCAAATAGTTGTGCGTGAAATATTGGCATACCAAAGCATTACCGAAGAATATTTCTTTAGTGTGTTTCATGCACCTCGAATAAGCCTATCTATGGATAGCCGCACAAACTTGCCAGACGTAGATAATGCTTGGAGTTTTATAGTAGGTGTAAATGTTGAAGGTGCTGATGACTTTGGCTGGCATGTTGAATTTAAAGGCATAACGCATACCGATACATGGGCTGGTTGATGATAATGTGTTTGCTGCCGCTGTTCTAAGTGTTCTGGCGCCCCACTTTGGCGCAAGAATGTAGGGTGGGTTTAGCAAAGCCTTCTTGTGCCATTTGTTAGCGCTTAGCTTAGGCACAAGAACCCCTACCAATGACTTGGCTGCATTCTTGCGCCAGTTCTAGCATTTATGCCCCTCGCGCAGCGAGGAAAAACAAGATTATATTCCGTTGCTACGCCTTGGCGTTTGCTTTAGCGAACGGCCTTAAAGCTAGGCGCCACAGCAAGTTCGCGCGAGGCGCGCAACAGGCTGAGAGGTGCGCAAACGCCCCGCGCCAAATAAATTGTATTTTTTGTACGTTGATGCCTATAGCATTCGCAGATGGTGATTTAAGATCATGACAATCATAATAATCAGCTTCATCTGCGACAGGAAATAATTCTTGTATTTAATCTGGTAATCTGTGGCTAACAAATGCCTTTGACCTGTGGCACTTTTTGCCCAATAGACTCATATTATTACTTTATACATCACCTTATCACATTCTTTTTTTGCATTTTATGTAAAGTGCCGTACCTTGCAGCTACCAAGGGCAATCCACGGCCCTAACACACATTAAAACACCTCTGACATGAATAGAAAACTATACTTAATTGTACC
>JAFDYM010000168.1 GCA_018267435.1 Bacteroidota bacterium
ATAACCAAACCCCTAAAACAACCATGAAAAATCTAACCATCATTAGCGCATTCTTTTTATTGTTTACCATTGCTAGCTGCAAGTGTACTACCTGCAAAAAAGATGGCGGTAGCAAAGTACGCTTATGCGAAAAGGACTACGACAACAATACTGCCTATGGCATAGCCATAGATGCCTACGAGGTTATGGGCTACGAATGCAATTAATTTAAGATTATAACAAGTGGTATCCCGCTAGCAATTCGCCCTTACGAAATTGGTTAACTAATTCATGCGCTAGGCGTGTGGGTTCGGGTATGCGGTACTTGCCTGTACAGATCTTTAATATATCTAGACTTTGCTGCATGCCTACCATGTGCCCTGGCGATACATACACAGGGTTTGTTTTACCCTTGCTGCGGTACGCCCAACCTATTTGTTCGGCCTTGTCCATTATGGGCTGGGCCGAACCCTTTTCAGGGCTAGGCTCGGCATATTTGCCAAATAACAAATTTTTGGCGCAGCCTATGGTAGCATGGTTTGCCACTGCACCAAAGTGTGCTGCTATACCCATGCGGCGAGGGTGCGCTATGCCGTGCCCATCTACCACCAATATATCGGGCTTGTTGGGTATCTGTTCCCATACTTTGTGCAGTGCGGGTACTTCTCTAAATGCTAAATAGCCCGGTACATAGGGGAACCTTGTTTCGTCTTTTACCAGCGAATAGGCTATAGGCTGTAAGCTAGGATACTGAAGTACAACTATGCCGGCATATATAGTAGTGCTGTATAAGTTTAGCGATATATCGGCACCCGCTATGGTAGTAATAGATGGGGCATAATCCTGTATCAATAGCCTGCTGCGCAGCTGGTTTTGCACCTGCGTAGCCTCGGGTATTTTTATTCCATCATAGTTTACCGTATCCATATAGCTAAAGTAGACGAAGAGAAAGTTGTTTGCTTACGAATGTATTTGCTTATTGTATTTTTTCTAGTAAGAAATAGCCTAAAGGCTGAACACGCGTGGCGCGCGTACGTATGCACTAGGCACAGCAATAGCGTGCTAAAGCATTTTTGTATTAGATAAAATCTGTGTTAGCCATGTTATCTGCGTTATACGTGTTTTGTTGCATTAATCGAGTATTTTTAGCGTGAGATATTCATTACTATTGTAGCGTGAGTTTTCTATCCGATTTGCTATTTAGGTGTACGCCCGATGAGTTAGAGCGCATTAAGGGCTTCGATCTGCAAAACCTGCACCGCAAAGTGCTGTGCGATGTTATTGAGCAAGTACAGACGGATAAGTTGAATGAAGACACAATACAGAAACGCTACCAGCTTAGCCAAAGCCACTACGATAAGATAAACTCGGTACTATTTACTACCTGTGTTACGGCGCTTACCAACGGTACTATGAGGGCAGGGCTTTCGTTCTTTTTAGAGAAGGACCTGCTGAAGCTATATAAGCACCAACTGAAGATATATGAACGCCGCCTTGCTCAGCAACCCGACCCTAAAGTAGCGCGCGAACTATACTGGCAGGCTTTTCAAGATTTTAGGCGTTTTCCCGTATCGGAGTACGACGAAAAGCTGGTGAAGCAATACGCGGATAAGTATATAAAAGTAGCTACTAAACTTAGCGAGGAAGATAAAGCCGAAATATGGTTGATGTATGAATTCAGCCGCATTTTTGTGGCCTCGGCCAAGGGTAATATCGGCAAATTCGAGCCTATGTTTTTGAAGAACATGGCTGCATGGGAAAAGAAGGTTCTGCCAAAGCCTTGGCCTAGGGCGCACTTTCACTACTACCTATGTTGGGTTAACTATTACGACTACTGCACTGCCAATAAAACCGGCTTGATAGATTCCCTGAAATCGGCCCTGGCTGCCTACGATAAGGCAAAAGGGAAGATACCTGAAATATATAAGGTGTTCGCCCTTACAAAACTGGCCAAGGCATATAGTCAGGATAGTCGCTACGATGCTGCGCTAAAGCAATACCGTGATGCCTTTGCGCAACACGGCGACCAACTGGTACGCAATTATTACCACCCGCTTATGTATAGTGTAATAGCTATACTGGCCGAGCAGTATGCCGAGGCTGAAAAGATGCTCGACACACATTTGAAACATGTGGTAGATAAGGGGCCTGAAAGTGTAATGGGGTTCGATATACTACGTACTTACAGCCTATTGTATATGTACAAAGGCGACTATAAAAAGGCAGCTAAGTACATACAGCAGGGCCTTACCTATAGCCGCACCGATGTAAGTCGCTTGGGCGATATACTGCAGCGCATGGTACACAATGCATTTTTTGTACTTACGGGCGACTTGGATACTGCCAAAACATCGCTAAGCCGCAACTATAAATTCCTTCGCGCCAAGGCCGATGACAAGATAAGTGCCGAGTACATACAGTATTTCGATATGCTAAAGCTATTGATAGACCACCGCCTAAAAGGCAAAAAACTACCCGCCGACTTTGAAGAGCGGATGCAGTTCTTCCGCCAAGGCATAATGAAACTGTACGGCGGATTGCTGGATAAGATAGTGAAGGGCTAGGTAATTGGGTGAACTAAGAAAGTTGAGAGAATTAGGTTATCCAGCACTCGCGTTTGGTGGCATTTTAGCTTTGCGCAGCAATGCGCCTCCCAAAAGTTTGTTCTTTAGTTTAGAAGTAAAAGGCCACAGGAAATCCGCACGTGGGAACCAACAGTACGGACAAAGCGCAATAGCACCGCGCCAAAAACGCCCTTCCAGCATTGTCACTTTTTTTAGGCTGTTTTGCTACCTTTATTTATACTAAATAATTGGTTATTAATTAGTTAATTATTTTCGGATAGCTCAAATTGTGAGTACTTTTTTCGCCCTTCCCCGCGAATTTGAAATCGCCCAAATCCGCGCCAATCTGTGTTATCAGTGTCATCCGCGTTCTATTTTTGTACATTAGCGCGGGCAGCTAAAACTATTTTTAAGCCAAGTCTTGCACAATAAAAGGGAATACCCCATATTTGCGCTCCCTTAGAAAAATAAGGGGGGATTTATTCACCCAACACTAAAATTGAATTTTAGACATGGCAGTTAAATTAAGACTACAAAGACACGGACGCGGCAAACGCCCATTTTACCACATCGTAGCAGCTGATAGCCGCTCTCCACGCGATGGTAAGTACATTGAAAGGATAGGCGATTACAACCCGCTTACCAAACCAGCTACCATCCACGTTGATGTAGATAAGGCAGTTGACTGGTTGACTAAAGGTG
>JAFDYM010000169.1 GCA_018267435.1 Bacteroidota bacterium
ATTTTACTTTGAAGTAGGTAACTACTCATCGGACTATAGCTCGAAAGCCGCACAGGTATTTTATGCGAAGTGCGTAGCGTATGCTGGTAAAGCTGCCAATGCTACATATAAGCTGAAGTTTGAAACAGATATACTAAGTGCCGATATTAACCAGCACAACGCACAAGGCAGACTTACAGATAAGAAGCTGAACTTGATTCAACAAAGGTTTGATGTATTGTATACTGCAGCTACTAAGCATAAACTGCATGGCTTATGTGTAAGGATATTGAACGTGAATGCAAAGCTATACTTTGATATAACCAATGCCAATAAAGCTGTGGAGTACTTGGATAAGGCAGCTGCAATAGTGGCTAAATATACCAGCGATGTAAGCCTTAGCCAGCAAACAGAATTGCAGATATACCAATGTAGGGCTTTGTATTTTCTAAGCAGGTTCGAAGAGTCGCGGTTGGCTTTTGAGGCTATGGATTTAATACCGCGACTGCCGCTAGAAGGTGTAGTAAGTGCCGATATAGCCAAGTTTATACAAGTATGCCTTATAACAGGGCACTACGCCAAAGCAAAGCTATTGCTTGATAAGGTGTTTAGCCGCTTTGCCAATGCGCAAAACTCGGCAGGTGTTATGGCAAGGCTGCATATGGTTAAGTACTTAGTATATGTAGGCAAGTACGCCGATGCCTTACAGGAGTTGGATAAACTAGATCAGCTTGTGCGCGATACAAAAGTGTTTCAATACCTTATTGAGGCGCGTATGCTATATACCATAGCGCAAATGCTAAACGGCAACCAATATGCCGCCGAACACAGCGCTGAACGCAGCTTGAAATTCCTATACTCGAAAAAACAACCTGAACAGCTAGCCGACTTTATTGAAGGCTTTCAGTTATTGAAAGCTTATGCTAAAGGCTCACCTATTACTACTAGGCAGAATGGCATACTGGAGAAATATCAATACAATGCGTATAGGCAGTATGGAGAGTTGTTCAATAGGATAAGAACTACAAGGTAGTTAATTCTCTGTGACTTTGTGTTCTCCGTGCGAAACTCAATTAGCGGCTTTCGCCTTCGGCAGAATACTAAACTCCACCTTAAAACTTACTACGGGTACTATGCCCAAGTTGCGCGCTGTTTCTATCTGTTGTGTTTCTGGGTTATAGGTACGGCGTGCTACATTCTCGCGGTTAATAATATTCTGCGCATCGAATGAAAGCGTCCAACTATATTTCTTCTTGTTGCGGCGGAAACTGGTGCCGAAGTCGATACGGAAATAGTCGGGCAGCTTTTCGGTAAAAGCCTTATCGCTTTGGTATACGGTTTCGTTGGCAGCTATAGATGCCGGCAAGTCGATAGGCGTTGTACGTTGACCGCCGCGCCATATTACTTTGGCGTTGATGGCTATGATATTGTTCTTCTTTTTGCCTACTACAAACTCCTTACCACCCAGTGCATTCAACACATAGTTTACATTGTATGCCGTATTGCGCCACACGTTATCTGCCGCCTTATATCTGCTATCGAACAGTGATGCGGTAACTACAAAGTAGTAGTGCTTGCTAAAGTACTTCTCGAAGGTTAACTCCAAGCCATAGTTGTAGCCCTTGCCTGTGCTTTGCAATGGCATATTTACAAAGCCATCATCGTAGTTTATAATACTGAACGATGCATTGCTTGGGTCTGAACTAACTGGTAGTTGAAACAGATATTGCACATAAGCTTCCGCCTTTAGGTGGAACTGTTTTAAGAAGGTGAAATTGTAACCCACCACTGCGTGTAGCGCACGGCTAAACTCCAATTTGCGGTTGCTTTCTATGCCTTCGCTGTTTTTGTACGATACATAGGTTGACATAGCATCTATTCTGCTATGCACCCCCGTGCCGAATGTTAGGCTCTGCGTTTCGGTTACTTTCCATTCGCCGCTTAGGCGTGGCTCGGCGTAGAACTTGTTGTTGATTTGCGAGAAGGTAAAATGCACGCCCGCGCTTATCTGAAAGCGCTCGGTAAAGCGGTGCTTCCACTGTGCATAAGCCTGCGCCATATTAGTGCTGCCGGTATGGTTTACTAAGGTTTCGTTGCTATTACTCAAATACGAATAAGCCTCGCTGAAAAGCTTGTAGCGCATATTGGTATATATGGCGCCCACACGCACTATGTTTCGGCTGTTTATCTTGGTGTTGATGGCCGTGGCTACGCGCAGCGTGTTGTATATAAACTGCTCGTTGCTCAAGCGAAATGGGCTGAAGTCGTAGTCCAAGGTGTCATCGCTGCTGCCGTTATTGGTATAGCTGTAACTTACTACCGACTTGATGTAGGTCTTGTTATCCTTCAGCAGCAACAAGTGCGTCATGCCTATTACGCCTAGCTTCTGCGCTTGGTTGTACTCGCTTTTATCGCTTAGTTTTTCCCATGCGCTGGTGTCGCGCACCGCTTTTTCGCCTAGGCTGCTTAAACCACCTATGCCGAACAAAGTAAAGTTGCCAATCCTCTTGGTAGGAAAGTAAAAGTTGAACGACACATCTTGATACTTAGGCAACACGTTACCCCCAATCTTCAAGCCCATTAAACCCAGTATATCTAGGGTAGAATAACGATAGTTGACTAGGTAACTGCCGCGCCACTTTTTACTGAATGGCCCTTCAAGCGCGGCCTCTAAACCCAGCACACCCGCCTGCAAGGTAAACTCATGCTTTTCGCTATTGCCCTTGCGCAAATTCAAGTCGAACACCCCGCTTAGCGCATTGCCATACTCGCCAGGGAAAGCCCCCGATAGAAAATCAGTATTAGTCAACATATTCGAGCTAAGCATACTTACTCCTCCGCCCGTGCTACCCTCGCTGCCTGCAAAATGGTTAGGGTTGGGTATCTCTACACCTTCCATGCGCCATAGCAAGCCGCGTGGGCTATTGCCCCGCACTACTATCTGGTTGTTCTCGTCGTTGGCAGTCATTACCCCAGCAAACGACTGTGCCATGCGCGCCGGGTCGTTAAGCGTACCTGCATAGCGGTTCATCTCCTCAGCACTAAACGAGCGCACACTTACATCTGCAAATTCATTATGTGCCCGAGCCTTATCTTTCTCTGCGGTTATCTCTACCTCTTTCAGCACGCCCACCTTCTCCTGCATTTCTACATTCAGTATGGTCTCCTTACCTGAGCGTATCAGTAGTTCGTTTATCACTACCTCATTGTAGCCTATATAGCCAAAGCGGATGCTTTGTCGGCCGACATTTACATTAGCTATGCTATAGTAGCCATCGGCATCGCTTACTGCACCTACGGGTGGGTTGGTGTTCAGC
>JAFDYM010000016.1 GCA_018267435.1 Bacteroidota bacterium
AAAGACGGCATAGGCGGCCTGTGGGAATACATCAAGGAAAAGGTAGGCGACCTGAAGACCATGGTGGTGGACGGGCTGATGGACATGCTGCAAAGCCAGGTAATACAGGCGGGCATAACCTGGCTATTGGGGCTGCTTACGCCAGCGGGAGCCTTTGTAAAGGCCTGCCAGATGATCTACAAGGTCGTGATGTGGTTCATCAACAACGCGCAGCGCATGATGGAACTGGTAAACACCATAATAGACAGCGCGGCGGACATAGTAGCCCACAACCTGGCGGGTGCCAGCGCCAAGGTGGAGAACGCGATGGCGAAAGTGATACCGATAGCCATTGGCTTTTTGGCCGGGGTGATAGGCATAGGCAACCTGAGCAAGAAAGTGGGCGACATCATAGACCGCGTAAAGGTGCCGATAACGAAGGCCATAGACTGGGTGGTGGACAAGGCGGTGGCCTTTGCCGACAAGCTTGGCATAACCAAGATGATAGAGAAGGGCACCAAGTGGGTGCAAGACAAGGTGGCCAAGATTGGCGACAAGGTGATTGGATGGTTGGGTATCAAGAAGCAGTTTAAAACCGAAGATGGTAAATCTCACTCTGTATACACGGAGCAAAAAGGAGACGATATTGAAATATTGGTAGCAAGTAAAATTAAGACCTTAAGGGAATTGATTGAAGATAAAAAAGAAGAATTTAAACCAAAGCGGAAAGATACATCGGAAGAGAAGAGTATAAAGGCAGCAAAAATGAATCGGACCAATGATGCTGAAAATAAATATAAAGAAATAAAAAGCCTTATACCTGATTTAATAGTAGAGAAACTGAAGGCTGATACGGAAAAGAAAATAGAAGTAAAAATTACAGAACTGGTCCCTATCTTAAAAGATATCGGCGTTGAAGGAACTATCTCCGATGAAGAACTGCTGGACACCGATATAGAGTATTCACCAGATAATGGAAAGGCGCATAAGATTATCGGGCGGGTTATTTCTAAAAAAGGTTCAGGCGGCTCAGAACCAAAAGATGATCCATTTGGTTGGACTAAAGAGGTGAAAGAGTTAGCAAATTCAGAGGCTTACTGGGTGCGTGCACATTTATTGAATGCAAGCTTACACGGAAAAGGGACAAAAGACAACCTTGTGCCTGGTACTAAAACTACCAATAATAGCATGCGGTCGTCGGTTGAAGATCCAGCTAAAGAGGCTGTATTTGTACAAAATAAAATGATATATTACAATGTTGAAGTATCTTATTATGCTGAACAAAATGGTGTTTTCCCTGAATATATAAAGATTGATTGGGGCTTTTTGAAGAAAGGGGAAGGTAATACCTTGATAAAAGAAGTAAATCAAGGAAGGAGGTTCCAGCAGGAATTGCCGCCTAACGAACACATGAGAAGTTTCAGTCAATCGTCAAAAGACAGAATAATAGAAGCGTTTAAAGAAGCGAGTTCAACATTTGGAGTTTCCGTTAATTCTGTGGCAAATGCAATCATTGAAGTAAGAGAGAATTTGCCTGGAAGAGAATTTATAGATGAAGATCAATTTTACAATAAGATGACAGATTATTTTACAAACAGGAACATAAATTTCAAAGATTTAGTTAAACCTGGAATTTTAAATGCAATAGGAGAGGAAAAAATAAAAATATTAATATGATTAATGAAATAGAAAGACTTGATGTGTTATGTAAGGAAATTGGATCTAATCCTGATACAAGCGGAGGTGGCACAATGAGTTGTCCTTCACAAGTTGTATATGTAAACTTGGAAAAATCACAGAAGAACCTAATAGAAGTTAAAAGTCAAGGAGTAGAATTAAGGGAGGCATTAATTGGTCTGTATTCAAAAATTGTGCGAATAGAAATAGAATGGAAACCGCGCGAAGCTTATTTCGATACACCTATCGAGTTATTACCTGAGGATAAAGAATTGTTTCCTGAAGCTGAAAAAGATGTGAAAGAGGCAGTCTGTTCAGGTCGACCATCTTTAACAGGCCATATAAGAATTGAAACATTGCCTAATTTGATCAATGGCCCAAAGGGAAAGAAATGGAAAGATATTCTTTGGTTCGATGAAATGGATGTAGAAGAAAAAGAGTACTGGCAACAGTTTATGGTATTCGATTATTCGGTGCCTGAGTGCCTTATACTGTTGAAAAAAACAGGAAACGTAGTTGAGGATAAACTTTATTACCACTACAAGGATAATGACAAGGCATACGAGTTAAATATCGGCATCGAGAAATACTTGGATATAGCCTATAAAGTAAAAGGGTTTGAAGGTTGGCAATATGCGCTTGCAAAAAGATCCAGCAATTATGAGTATATATTAAAAAGAATGAAACATTATTTGCCTCAAATATTTCCAAAGTTGACTTACGACTTCAGCGATTTTGAGTAAATAATTTCAAATAAAGTTCTTTGACATATTGGTTAAAACAAATACAACAAGCAAATAGCAACATGGCTGCGATTTATCCGCATGTTGCTTCCATATATAGCACGCCTGCCCTTAAGCGGGTAGGCGTGCATTTTTTTCTTCTAAAAAAAGAAGAAAGCAAAAGACATTGGAACTACATGCATTCTACAAGATAACAATGTGGTTCATCAACAACGCGCAGCGGATGCTGGAGCTTGTAAACACGATAGTGGACAGCGCGGCGGACATAGTGGCCCACAACCTGGCAGGTGCCAGCGCCAAGGTAGAGAATGCCATGGCCAAGGTGGTACCGATAGCCATCGGGTTCCTGGCAGGGGTGATAGGCATAGGCAACCTGAGCAAGAAGGTAGGCGACATCATAGACCGAGTAAAGGTGCCGATAACGAAGGCCATAGACTGGGTGGTGGACAAGGCGGTAGCCTTTGCCGACAAGCTAGGCATAACCAAGATGATAGAGAAGGGCACCAAGTGGGTACAGGACAAGGTGGCGAAGATAACCGACAAGGTGATGAGTTTATTGGGATTGAAAAAGAAATTCAAGAGCGATGCCGGAGAGACACACACACTGTATTTCGATACCAAAGGGCAAGATGTAGAATTAATGGTAGCAAGTAACCCGAAGCCTTATACCGAGTTTCTTGAATTAGCTGAAAAGAATATACCTGAAGCTAAGAAAGAGTATTTAAACAAGGCAAAAGTTATTGCCGACAATATAGACAAGACAAAGCGCCAACCTGTTACCGGAAGCAATGATGCTGAAACAGAGAAAGCTAAAAAAGATAAGCAGGATGCAATAGATGGATTTTTGAAAGAATTAGCAGAAGTAACGAAGCATCTTTTTGGTAATGCCGATGAAAAGAGCGATCCGGTAAAGTTAGATACATACGATACTAAGGATGGGATATTCGGTGAGCATATGCGAATAGCTAAACTTACCAAGAACCACGATCCGGGAAGTGTACCTAATACTGACCCCCATACCACTTATGACATTATCAATAGAAGGAAATATCCCGGTGGAGCAAGCTATTACGTTCGGGGGCACCTACTAAATGAGCATTTAGGAGGATTAGGAGAATGGAATAATCTGGTGCCACTTACCCGCACAGCTAATTCAGAGCATGAAAGCAAAGTGGAGTCTATCGTCAAAGCAGGGGTTAATTCGGGTGCAATAATGAAATATACGGTGACTGCTGTTTATGGCCGTTCACCACGAACTACAGAGAATGAGTCATTGAAAGAAATAATGATGGCTGAACAGCATGTGCCGGGAGTGCTGCACTGTTCTGTAGCTTATTTAACCAACGAAGATGGTGTATGGAAAGAAAACAAGATTGAAAACTGGGCTATTAAAAACGAAATAGGAACTGCTGAGAGTTCTTATTATTTGGAAGATTCGAAACCGCATCCCGAAATAAGACTATATAATGCCGCCTCTGAAGATATAGCAAAAATAGTTAACGAAAATGGTGACAGAATTATAAGTACTACGCTTGCCGAGGAAATCGAAGCAGCTTACTCGAGACTTAGAGAAAATAAGGATAGAAAGCAGTTTGCATCTTATTTAGATCTTGCAAATTCAATACCAAATATTTCAGCTAGAAATGCTCAAAATATAATTAATTTGGCAAGCTTAAATTATGTTAAATTAAAGTAAGTATATGTATAAGAAAATGTTCTATTCTTTGAGTGAAGAGATTATTGATGAATTGAAAAACCGTTTGAGATCTACTGAACAAGATTACAGTAAATCGAGAAAGGCTGCAGCAAATATGCCACAAACACTCAATGATTTCTACAGCGAGTTAAATCATTTAAACTTTGAATGGGAAACGCGTGAGGCAATCAACAATGGTAGTAAGATATTGGGCCGCATCAAAATCCTACCCGCCGAACAAGTTTTGGGCAGTTGGGAAGGCATTGTGTACTTCAAGAATATTGACCACTATGACTATATGGAGAAGTTCAAGATTGTAGACTTTTTCATAGGTGAAGCCTGCGTTGGTTTTCAGCAAACGGATAATAATGTCGATTACATGGAGTACCTGGATTTGGGAAACTTGGAAGCCCAACCTTTAAGCTTGACTTTTGAAGGGTATTACCAACTAATGATGATGGCCCGCGGTTTTCTTTATTGGCAAAGAGTGATATTAAATCTGAATAATGGTAGTGGCTATGAGCCTTTAGTCGAAAAATTCAAGACATATATGCCACAACTGTTCCCCGATTTTAAATGGGAGGATTTTGTGGCTTTATACGAAAAAGTAAAGATTAAGTAAATACTTACTCTTTCGATAGTTCTTTGACATATTGGTTAAAACAAAATACAGCAAGCAAACAGCAACATGGCTGCGATTTAGTTTTTATCGCTTTGCACCCATACAGGCATTGTCTTTTCCATTTTGGCGTATTCTTTACGTATGCCGTCAATTATATCGGCGGTTTCCAACTGGGCTTTGCCTTTGGCCTTACAGTTCAAGTAAGCATAGTACACACTGTTTAGTATGGTGGCTCCACTTAGCTCAAAGCGGTCGGCTATCATATTCAGGTTTACTTGCGGGGCATACTTAAGGGTTTGCGGTTCGCATTGTTGCCATATACGCATGCGCTCTTCTTTGCCTGGCAGGTTAAAATAAATAATGCTATTGAAACGGCGAGTAAAGGCTTGGTCTATGTTGCCTTTAAGGTTAGATGCCAATATGGTAAGCCCTTTAAAGTCTTCCAGTCTTTGCAAAAGATAAGATACCTCTTGGTTGGCATAGCGATCGTTACTACTGCTTACCGATGTGCGTTTCCCAAAAAGAGAATCTGCTTCATCGAAGAATAAGATACAATCTTCATTTTCTAGCACACGGAAAACGGTTTCCAAGTTCTTTTCGGTTTCGCCTATGTATTTAGATACTACTAACGAAAGATCGATACAATAAACAGGTAAGTTGGCTTTTTGCCCTAGCAGCGATGCTGTAAAGGTTTTGCCGGTGCCGGGAGGGCCATAAAACAATGCACGATAGCCAGGTTTTACAGCTTTGGCTAGTTTAGGATCATCCGCGATGTGTTTTCGATTCTGCAGCCATACCTGTATGTCATTCAGGTTCTGCATGGTAGTGTTTGATAGTATAAGATCATTCCAGCTTTGCTTAGAACCAATTCGGCGCGCAGGAAATTCAGGACCAAAAGCTGGCTTGTATCCATCAGTAGAAAGGCACTTTTCTATACCCTTGTAGTTTAGGCTTACATAGCTCTGTACAAATATGTTCGTTGTATGGCCCATGGTTAGTAAAACATATCCTTCGGAAACTAGAGTTGAAGAAGGTAGCAAGCTGCGGGTTATACTTTCTCGCAACTGTTCATCTGATCCAGCTAATAGATATTGTAATTCGGAGATGGTATATGGAGTAGGTTGGGTATTTAATGAACCCTCGCTTGCGCGACCGAGTATAAATCCCTGTAGTTCGCAGGCTGCTGTTAATAGCAATATAGCAGTTTCTAAATGCGTTAGGGAACGGCTGTTGCCAAAGCGCGCCAGTTGCTCTTTTAGCTCGAGCGGTGAAACCTGCTGGGCATAGGCAGTAAATGTTCCATCGGTATTAAAGCCATTTTTTATGGAATTGGTAAAGTTATAGGCTAGGGTATTGAAAGAAGGACTAGGTGCTTGCATATATATAGTTGTGTGTTTTAACCATTATGAATTAAAGATAAGGAGTACAAAGATATAAGATCAAATAAAAATATAAGCTATGCTGAAGAATGAAGTAATTGATCAGATAAATGATGAAATTACAGCTAACGGAACAGGAGAGATAACAGGCCCGGTAATGAATGCTATTTTGAATAAAATAGTTGAATTGGTACCTGATCAAAACTTCCGTTTCCCTAAGGGTAGTTCGGTTTCGACCGAGGATATAGGCAAACTGGTGATGAATGATAATGGCTACGCCGTAGTAGTGCAGACCTCTGGCGCTTTTGAAGGTGCGCCTGGCAAATGGGCTATAGCACCCGTAGGTGGCGCTAGCCCTTATGTGCCACCATCGCCTACTTCGCCACGAAGCATAGCGGTATATTTTAATAACACGGTAAATGCTGTTAACGGAGACCAATTTATTTTAACGCTGAGCAGTGGTATGCCAATTACTTTTACGTTCTACGATTCGGCCCCTACTCACCCTGAGGCTGTTCAAATAGGTGTAAATGGTTCAACTACCATTTACAATTTGATGATGAAAATTAATAATAATGGTTCGGCAATGATGCAAGGTATAACTTGTTATTATAATAGTTCGGGCGAATATTATTATAGCGGGGCTAGTTTTCTTATAACCGATTCTTATCCTAACGAAGGTTTGAATTTAAATGTTTCTTGGACGGGGTCGTTCATAACAAATGTATACACAAATCAGTATGGTAGTCAAGGTAGTTATGGTGGTGGTTATGACTATTTGTACTATGGATTTTTAACTATGGGTATGCGTGTAGATGGCGTTAACGCTGGCGTTTATCTTAATTATGCCGATGTGTTTTCGCCAAATGCCCCTTCAGGTACTATGTACGGTGGAAATAAGTATCCTCAGAATAAGACTGAATTTGCAGATAATATAGTGTGGGCTTTGAGCAACTACAGTGTATATGCTGACGGTAGCAAGCCCTTTGTAGATCTATATACAATAACAAGAGAGAATGACATTATTACAATTAAAGAAATTGTGTCTGCTATAACCACAGATTTTAGAGTTAATTATGAAAACAACGCTCCTGCAAACGGTTATGTCGTAGACAACCCTTTGCCTCCTCGAGAAGCCTATGTAAGACATTTGGTGCTTGGTGTGCTTGAAGGCTTTGATGGTAATTTTGCCTTGATAAGTAATAAGGATGTTGTAAAGGTAAAGTTGAATGAAGATTTGAAGTTTCAATCATACTCCGATGCAGATTTGAAATTTGAGGGCAATGTATTTTACCGTTTGCTGAAGCCAGTGGACGGTGGAACGGTAAAGCCTATTTATCCTGATGACACAAATAACGATATAATTGACGAGCTTTCTCCATATTTCATGGGCGGCACAAGGCCGTCTTACTATAGTGGTTATTCCGATTCTTTGAGAAGAGGGAATAGCGTATTAGTTAATTCTACGATATTCTACGAGGCTTTACAAGAAGGCAATGCTGGCGATTACATACTCGCCAGAAGGTTTACTTTCCTGATTCCTGATAGATCAGAATTTTCACTTTATGATAATGGAGGTTATTACTATTAATAGGTAATTGATGAAGTCTTTTGTTATAAATCTATCAACGGCTCCACAACGAAAGGCCAATGCTATAAATGAGTGTTGGAGAGAGGGTATACAACCAGAGTTCTTTGTCGGGATTAACAATAACATTCATGGGTTTGGCAGGAATTTGCCATATATATCTAATGGTGCTATTGGTTGCTTTATATCGCATTATATGCTTATGCAACAACTTGTTTATAGGTCGGAGGATATGTTTTTGATAATGGAAGACGATATAAAGTTGCCACGTGCATTCAATAGCATTATTTATAATAAGCTAGCGCAGGTGCCATCAGATTGGGATGTGCTTTTTTGTGGATGGATGCTACAAAATAATGGCTTTATAATAGCCCATTCAAAAGATGCGGAGTGGATTAAAGTTAAAGGTGGGCTAGGTATGCATGCTTACATTGTAAGAAAAAGGAGTTTAGAAAAAATATTATCGGAGTTGCATGTAATGCGAAACCATATAGATATACAATTAGCTCAAGCCATAGAAAATGGTCGTTTAAATGGATACTGGCTAAAAGGTAATATAGTTTCGGTTAATGCGTTTCCTTCTCAAATACCCAAATAGAAAACATGGACAGGAGTAAAGAAGAATTAGTTCAAAATTTGAATGAAGTGATTAAGGCTAATGGTATTGGTGAAATAACCGGCCCTATTCTGAATTCGATGTTGAACAGTATGATAACCACACTGCATGGTACACATTATTTGCATCCATTGCACGATAGCGTAGTATCTTCAGATGTAGGCAAACTGATGATGAAAGATCGTGAAAACGGTACAGCTAAAGTGTACAACTTATCGGCAGTAAGAAATGAACAGATGGGAAAATGGAAAATTAAAATTTTATCCAATAGCCCAGACCTGAATGGACTTTTAAAGATTGAAACTAGGAATAACAATTGGGAGATTCATAGAAACCAATGGTTGAATGGTGGTTCTCCTCCGCCAACTATCAGTGCAGAACTTATTGCGCTAAGAATGTATTTAGTGAATACTGTTGGGTTGAGCGATTACTCATATAATATTATTGGAGATACGCTTTTTATCGATGAATTGATTTTTCGAACATCGACCTTCTTTTTCGATAATAGTGAGTTTGTGGAGTTAACAATTCTGCAAGAATCCCTCCCTTATGCCGATGCAGCACCCACTAGTTACCCATTAGGTAAACTGGTAGGAATAACAGAAGGAAACATGGGAATGATTTCTTGTGCTCCAGTCGATACATACAAATTAGCAGGAAGTGTCGACCTATTCAATGAGATTTTTGATTACGAATCAATACTACAGCTAAATATTAATACAGGGTTCCGTTTGGCAGGCAACATAGTGATTCCTCACGAGGATGGTAAAGTTATAGCCTTTGATGTAGATATGTTAGGCGATATTGATAATACAAAATTTCAAACAATATTCCGTCACCATTTTGTAGGGTTAGCCATCCACGCAACTGCCGATACTGTAACCGTGCTTAATTTGAGTCAATATTCATTGATATTAAGCGTTATTGTACGTATAGCGAAAGGAGGCTTAGAGTTTAATTCGAGATAATATGAATACAAACATACTAGAAAAAGCAAAACGTTTCATAAAGTGGAACTTAGACAGAAATGTTCAGTTATACCTTCGTAGTAAATATGACTGGAAGGTATCTAGAGCAGTAAGCCAAGGCGCGGAGATGTCACAAGATGACATAGTATTTCGCGAATTGGTATTAAAAGACTACAACAATAGGTTGGCACTGGTTGAAAGCGCAACTACAATGGAAGAATTGAACGCAATACGCATAACATTTTATGCAGGATAATTAAAGCTGGCCCTAAGCTAAGGCTCTATGAAGTATGAATATAATAGTGAGGAAACTGTTTGTAGAGTACAATGTTAGCAATGGTGTTGCATCTAATAGCTATATAAAAGAGGCGGAAGATTTTGCCAAGAAGGTGCTGATTCCCATGATAGAACAGATATTGCTGGAGAAATTCGGCGATAATTATTCTGCTCATTTCTCTCGCCTAGAGTTAAATTTGGATTCTAAATATCTTGCATCCTTTAGCGAATTAGCTCGTATTTCAGAAACTGAGTTGCATGCGGAAATAACAAAGCATGTTGAAGTTAAGTTGAGAGAGCTAAGTGAAGCAGCTGTCATCGAAGTACTTTCACCGTGGCAGCATTTATACTTCATTTTAGAAAGTGGATATAAGCATTGGACTTATAGTTATTCGGATCAGGAAGCTTTTGAATCTGAGTTACGAAGGAGTTTTATATCAGTAATGAGTGATCCCACTTTGAGTTTTCAATTGGCAAATGCGTTTGAAAATTCCGAAACTCATCTAGCCCTAGAAGGTGCTTTGAGTAGAATGTTTTTGATATTCCTCACTGACGAGCTGTGTAGTTACTATTTCAGCAATTATAACAACTTGTTTGAAAAGCTGAAGAGGGAGGTTACAGAAAGTGCATCTGGCAAGAAGAAGAGTGATTCTAATTATCAGCAGCTATATGCTGAATTATTAAGACAAGGTAAAGGTGATGTAAATAGCATTGTTGCCGAAAATTGGATGACATTAGAAGTGGCTTTGAATACTAAGCAGCCAATAGCCCCCTTATTATTAAAATTGCTCAAAGGCCACATAAAGCATGCTGACGTTATAGAGGTGAAGAATCATGGCAGGGATTTAAGTGCGGATACTAAATTGGGCTTTTTGAATGACGATAATGCAGATCTTACTGACCTAACTAAGCAGGTATGGCATGTACCGCCAATTCCGCGTATTAGTACAACAGGGGCGGATGAATTATTTACAGATAATTTAGGACTAATTCTAATAGCTCCTTTTCTTCCAACTTTATTTGCACGCTTGGGCTTATTGAAAGATAACTCATTGTCAAACGTATCTAAAGCAGTTTATGCTGTTCAAAAACTAAGTGGGCTAGAAGAAAGCTATGAGCAAGATATGATTATGGCTAAGGTTTTGTGTGGTATGCATTTGAATAATGGGGTCGAGAAAAGTAAGACAAGTAAGAAGATAGAAAATGAAGTAACCAATCTCTTGAAATCTGCTATACAGAACTGGCCTGCAGTTGGCAATTCTTCCATTCAAACTATACAGCAAACGTTTTTGCAACGTAGTGGGAAAATGTATTTTCAATCAGATGCAAGAATATCTCTTGTTATAGAAAAAAGAACTGAAGATATTCTTCTAAATTATGTGCCTTGGACTTTCAAGACTGTGCAGTTGCCTTGGATGAATTCTTTGATTATAACTGAATGGGAGTAATTTATTGCCGCTAAACTATTCATTGAGGAACTCAATTTTGCAATTTGTTTCAGATTTTTTCATATACTTGCATTAGCAAAATGGTATCGGAGGTTCTAGTAGAACCGACACTACCTAAGCCGTGTTTCACTTTTGCTTCACTTTGGGTTTCAATCATTTGGAAGATATAGAGCTGGTGCGGGTTTCAGGATTTGGTTCACTTTCGCCCCACACCACAAAAAAAGACCTGTACATAAGTGCAGGTCTTTTTTATTTTACACAAACCTACTGAGGTAAGAACCAAGCCCAAATAGCAACGTATAGTTTTTAACTATGCTTTTACTTTGTTGTCTAAACCATGGGCGCACTATCTCAATACATACATACTGATGCCGACCACCTTACACGCTGGCTATTGGTGTTTGCCATACTATCGTTACGCTATGTATTGATGGCTGGTGGGGCATACCTGCTTTTCTATGTATATAAACGCCGAGCTTGGCTGCACCGAAAGATACAGCAGAAGTTCCCAGATAAACAGCACTTGAAGTATGAGGTAATGCATTCCTTCCTCACCTTTGCAGTGTTTGGCTTTATGGTAATACTCGGTAACCTGATGCGCGGCCAAGGCTGGGTGGCCGAGTATGGTAACTTTGCTGATAGGCCACTATGGTATTTTATAGGTAGTACGGTTTTCCTGTTGTTGTTTCACGATACTTATTTCTACTGGGTACACCGAGCCATGCATCATCGCAAGGTATATATGCTAGTACACCGCGTTCACCACAATAGCAACAATCCTTCCCCCCTTGCAGCCTTCTCCTTTCACCCAATAGAGGCTGTGTTGGAGTTCAGTTTTATACCCTTGATACATCTATTTGTACCGCTACATGGTGCATCTTTTTTGATATTGAGCATTACCATGATCCTATTCAACATTATGGGGCACTTGGGGTACGAAACCTTGCCTACATGGTTTGTGCGCCATTGGTTTTTTAAATGGATAAACACCAGCACCAACCACAATATGCACCACAAGTATGTAAGCTGTAACTATGGCTTGTACCTAAACGTGTGGGATAGGCTAATGGGCACACACCATAAAAAATATGAACTGATATTTGAGGCTGTGGCTGGCCGCCCTGCACCTAGCATACAGCAGCAAGAAAGCACAGCAGAAGAGCCTATGCCAAAGCAACTTGCCTAAAATTGTAACGTGTGTATTATATTTGGGTAGAACCAGTACATGAAACAGAGCATACTTTTCCTTTTAGCCTTATTATACCTACAGTTAACTGCGCAGAAACAGCTGCCATTAAACGAAGGCAGCCCGCAGATACACAATGCCACGGTAGTAGGCAATTATCCGAATACCGAATTGATACTTAGCATAGCAGCTACAGGCGAAAAGCCTATACGCTACGATGCCCAAAACCTGCCTAAAGGCTTGAAGCTAGATGAAGCTACGGGTATAATAAGCGGCACGGTAACAGAACGCGGCAACTATACCGTAAAGCTTGTGGCAAAAAACAAGCATGGCTGGAAAGAGCAAGATATACGCCTAGCTATAGGCGATACATTGTGCTATACCCCGCCACTAGGGTGGAACAGTTGGAACGTGTTTACCAAAGACATAAACGAAAAGATGCTGATGGAAATAGCCGACGCCATGGCCAGCAATGGTATGCGCGATGTGGGCTATCAATACATTAACATCGACGACTTTTGGCATGCCGAAAGCAGGGATAGCGTAACAGGTAAACCGGTTGTTGACCCAGCTAAGTTTCCACATGGCATGAAATACCTTTCCGACTATGTACATAGCAAGGGCTTGAAACTGGGCATATACTCATGCGCCGGTACTAAAACCTGTGGCAAGTGCTTTGGCGGTTATAGCTTTGAAGAGATAGATGCCAAGACTTATGCAGAATGGGGCATCGACTTATTGAAGTATGATTTTTGCTTTACGCCATGGAGCAAAAAGGAAGCTGTAGAACGCTACACTAAGATGGGTACGGCACTAAAAAACAGCGGACGCTCTATCGTTTTCAGCGTGTGTAATTGGGGCCTATTCAAACCATGGAAATGGGCGCCGCAAGCAGGTGGACAATACTGGCGCACCACGCCGGATATATTCGATATATGGAAGGGTGGCAAGAGCAACATTTTCCGTAACAGTATGATGTATATACTAAAGCGCCAAAACAGGTTAGCCAAGTATGCAGGCCCTGGGCACTATAACGACCCCGATATGCTACTAGTAGGTAACTATGGTAAAGGCAAAGCTACATCGTGGAATGGCAACTTTAAAGGGATGACAGATACCGAATACGAAAGCCACATGAGCCTGTGGGCCATGATGGCTGCACCTTTGCTAAGCAGTAACGATCTACGCAATATGAACGACTGCACGCAAACTATTCTTACCAACTATGAACTACTTGCCATTAACCAAGATGCCAAAGGCGAGCAAGCTAAACTGGTAAAGAAGAAGCGCGGCGTATGGGTTTATAAGAAGGAACTAAGCAACGGCGATATAGCAGTGGCAGTATTAAATACCAAGAAGAAACATGATTTCTTCAGATTGGGGTTTGAAATGTTTGAAGGCGATAAAACTTATACAGTGCGCGATGTGTGGAAGCATACGGATATGGGTATAAACAACGGTTGTGTATATAGCCATTTAGATGCGCACGAAACCTCAGTGTACATTTTTAGCAAGCCGAAGTAAGATGTTCATTTCAGGATTGTTGTAATTGCGCATACGCTCTTGTAGTATGTTCGGCACATTATTCAAGGCTATATTAAAACCTGCTTTGGCATAGAAGCTATTCCTTTGCTTGATGCAAGTAAGATATATGTTCTTTCCTTTCGCTACTTCATTCAGCGTTTCCAGCATCATGCTACCTATGCCATTACCTCTATACGGCTCAAGCATATAGAAGCCGCGCAACACACATATATTTTCTTCTTTGCATAATCTATACAAGCCTATTTTTTCATTTCCATAATATGCTGCTACTATTTCATCTTTAGCATCTACACTACTTATGTTTCTATAGGTGGTATTGGCATAAAAAAGGAGCACCGATTCTACATCAGCACTCCTATAATGTTTTATTTCTACGCTATTCAGCATTGTACGGTGTAATAACTGAAACGTTAAACTACAAACAGTGAACTATCCTTCCTTCTCAGCATTCATATAGTAACTAAGCGCGCCGCTTGGGCACTTTTTCACTTGGTCTATCATCTTTTTAGTAGTACTATTCTCAGGCTGTATCCAAGGCTGCTCACGTGGCTTAAATACTTCGCCTAAGCCGCGCACGCAGTTGGCGCTATGCGTACACAACGAGTTCTTCCATACTATAGTTACCTCGCCGTTGCTATATTCTTTGGTTACGTCTTTCATGCCCTTGTCTTTAAACTAAAGTTAATCAATATACGTTACTGTTTCTGCTTGGCGGCGTGTATAGCTTCTGCCACAAAAATAAACTCGTGGCCAAAGGTGCGTACCTTGTTACAGAAAGCTTCATCTAGCAATTTGCCGTCCGCATTGAATGTTTTGGCCATTTGTGGCACTACCAGCATATTAGGAACCGGTATACCGAATAGACCGCATATCATGTTCTGCATTTGCTGTGCGGCACGTATACCCCCCAGCGGGCCATCAGATGCTGTAACTATACCAAATGTCTTTTTGGTTTGCTTTGGAAAATGGTCAAGCAAATTTTTCATAGCCATGCTGTAGCTGCCGTTGTACTCGGGCGTTACAAGTATAAAGGCATCAGTATCAAATACGCGCTGTGCCAGTTCTTTGTGTTCAGCAGGTACATCGTTAATGGTGCTCCATACTTTTTGTACAAACTC
>JAFDYM010000170.1 GCA_018267435.1 Bacteroidota bacterium
AAAACGGCGGTGGCATAGGCGTACCACAAGGTCTTTATCGTGCCTACTTAAACTTTCGGCACGGTTATCGATCAGAATAAAATCATTGCCTGTGCCTTGGTATTTATAGAATTTAACGGTCATTTAAAAGCGCTGTTAAAACAGGTTAATGGTAGATAATACAGTTTATGAAATTCGTTTAATGTGAAATAACTTTGGGTTACACTTTAAAACGCGACAAAATTAAAATTAAAAGTATGAGCATCAGAAAAATAGTTCCCACTGCTCTAGTAGCATTTGTAAGTGCATTTGCTGCTGTGGGCGTTTACAACCAGCTAGGTTGGAACAAACAAGAGATAAGCATAACAGATGGCGCCACCAATGCGCGCGCCGTTAACTACATAAGCAAGAGCGATGCGCAGCCCGTCGACTTCCGCTATGGCGCCAGCATGGCCACACCAAGTGTAGTACACATAAAAAGTACTATACTGCCTAAGAAGGCTTCGATGCAAGGCGGCAGGCAGAATGATCCGTTCCGCGACTTGTTCGGCGATGATTTCGGGTACTTCTTTCATGGACCTAGCCCTTATGGCAACCAGCCGCAAGTGGGCACAGGCAGCGGAGTAATAGTAAGCCAGGACGGCTACATAGTAACCAACAACCACGTGGTGCAAGATGCCGATGAAATACAGGTAGTGCTGAACAACAACAAGAGCTACAAGGCGAAGGTGATAGGCAAGGATAAGGATACCGACATAGCCTTAATAAAGGTAGAAGCAGAGGGCCTACCGAGCATCAACTTTGCCAATAGCGATAGCGCACTAGTGGGCGAATGGGTACTGGCAGTGGGTAACCCTTTCAACCTAGCTAGTACAGTAACGGCAGGTATTATCAGTGCCAAAGGCCGCAATATAAATATGCTGAACGGCGATGCTGCCAATACTAACAATACCTCGATAGAGTCTTTCATACAAACCGATGCGGCGGTTAACCCTGGTAACAGTGGTGGCGCCTTGGTAGATATAAATGGCAACCTAATAGGTATAAATACCGCTATTGCTTCACCTACAGGTTCGTATGCGGGCTACTCGTTTGCAGTGCCTAGCAACATAGTGAAGAAGGTAATATTCGACTTGCAGAAGTTCGGGGTAACACAGCGTGGTTTCCTTGGTGTGTCTATCCGCACTATGGATGATGCTACGGCCAAAGAAGTAGGTTTCGATAAGCCTTATGGTGTGTATGTAGACAATGTAAATGCAGGTTCATCGGCCAGCGATGGCGGCTTGAAAAACAAGGATGTGATAACGAAGATAAACGGCTTTCCTGTTAACTCATCGCCTGAACTACAGGAGCAGGTAGCACAGCACCGCCCTGGCGATAAGATACAGGTGGAGTACATACGTAACGGCAAAACCGAAACTACTACGGTAACGCTGAAGAACAAGTACAACACTACCTCATCGGTAGATACTAGCAAGGATATACTAGATGTGCTAGGCATAAAAGCAGAGAACCTGACTGCCAACGAGCGCCGCAGCCTAGGTGTAGAAGGCGGTGTGAAAATAACGGAGCTTACCAATGGTAAACTGGCAGAGTTTACTGATATAAAGAAGGGCTTTATAGTAACACAAATAGACGACCAACCTGTGCAGGATGTGGACGACTTTGTAAATACCTTAAAGAACAAAAGCGGCAAGGTAATGGTAGAGGGCTTATACCCTAACAAGCCAATGAGCTATCTATATGCCTTCCGTATGTAGTAGATGTGATTGCTCCGATTAAGAATAATGATTATACAGATAGAGAGGCCCTAGCAACATTGCTGGGGCTTTTTTTTATTGTGGGATTACACAGATGGGAAGGAGATTACACCGATTGTGAGAGATTGGACAGATGAAAAAAACTTGATTTAGCCGTACGGGATAAGTACTTTCTGTTTTTTCTGCTACCAATATTAAATGCCTACGCATTATCAGTCCCGTAGGGACGATATGTTGATAGGAAACATAACACAAAAGGCTAGAATCCCTTTAGGGATGATACAGTGTTTAATCTGCGGGGTAATATACCTTCTTCGCGCAGGTGTTCTCATACTTTCTATCTATTTCATAGCACCCCCGACAATTGCTGCGCAATCGTCTGCCCCCTCCTATAAACAGGCGGGGGCTGGGGTTTAGTTATAAGCGTATTAGTATAGTGGTGTGCTTCTGCAGGGTCCAAGCTACGCATGAGACCCCGCAGCGACATTAATTAGTGTATTACTTCTTCGCACAAGTATTCTCGTACTTTCTGCCGAAGAAGATGAAGGGGCCGATGCCGAAGGTGCGGCCTTGCTGCTTGGCGCGTTTGAAGTAATATTGCTTATAGCCTATGCAGGTGCCGGTGCATACATTGGCAGTGGTAAGAAAGCGCCCCTTAGGAACTAGGCTATATTCGCGCAAGCCTGTGTAGGCTCTGTCAACGGCATCCTTATATTCTTTGCCGCTTACTATGCCTGTATGCAGTGCTGTAGCTATGCCATAACCAAACATGGCGGTGCAACTACTTTCTAGGTAATTGCCTTCCTCTGCCTTGCGCAATGGCAACTGATACCAATGCCCTGTAGCGCTATCTTGCAGGGCAGGTAGCGGGGCAATCATTTCTTTCAAGTAGCCTGCTACTTCTGCATGGTACTTATTCTCTTTCGGTAGGGCTTGCACTACATCGGCAAGGGTAACTACTACCCAGCCATTGCCACGGCCCCAAGCCTCGGGGCTTTTGCGCGTTTGCTTATCGGCCCAATTGTATTGGCTGCAAAACATACAGTGCTGCTTGTTATCGTCATCCCAGCCATGTACCCACAGGCCGCTGTCAGTCCTTAGCTTCTGGCGGTGCTGGCGTATTTGCAGCATAAGTTCATTTAGGTATTTCTCATCGCCGGTGGCCTGGTACATGCCTAACAGAAACTGCCCTATCATGAATATGGTATCGTCCCACAGTTCAGTAAAGCCCATTAGGTGCGATACGGCACCATCTTTAGTGCGGCGAATCTTCATGTAGTCGGCATATACTTTCTCGGCCTTGGCTTTGTACTTCTCCTCTTTAGTTACGCGGTACATAAACGCCAAGCCCATAGCCGATGCCACACCGTTCGGCGTTTTGCCACTGGCGCGCTTCCATGTTTTGTTCATGGCAGCTTCTACATACTTTAGGTAGTTCACCCTATCGGCTTCACATTTGCCAAGGTCGTATTGCTTTATCATACTATTCAGCAATGCTGCGTGCTGCCACGTCCAAGTATAGCGCTTGGCAGGTAGGTATTTTACGCGGGCATAAGCATCTAAGGTGTCAACCCAGTTTTGGGTGTAGCTAGTTAGGTATAGTAGAGTAGAAAGGAAAAGTAAGCAATAGCGCATAGGGGATAATATTAGGCTAAAATAAAAAGAGCCACAAAATCTTGTGGCTCTACTTGTATATTCTTTCTGTACTTATCTCTTAAAACAAACCGTACAACTCGGCGTTTACCTTATTTATTACTTCTGCTTTGGCTTCGTCTTCCTCTGCAAAGTTACATTGATCAACGTCTATTACCAATAGGCGACCGTCTTTGTAGCTGCTTATCCACTTGTCGTAGTATTCGTTTAGGCGACGTAGATAGTCTAAGCGCAAGTTGTCTTCGTATTCACGGCCACGCTTCTGTATTTGGTTAACCAAGGTAGGCACGCTCGCCTTTAGGTATATCAATAAGTCGGGCGGACTGATAAGACTAGATACTGTTTCGAACAGCTTGGTGTAGTTGTCAAAATCGCGGGTGCTCATTAGGCCCATAGCATGTAGGTTGGGCGCAAATATCATGGCATCCTCGTGTATAGTACGGTCTTGTATTACTACCTCCTCTCCTTTCTGTATTTCTATTATTTGCTTAAAACGTGTGTTAAGGAAATACACCTGCAAATTGAAAGACCAGCGTGGCATATCTTCATAAAAATCGTTCAGGTAAGGGTTGCTTTCTACATCTTCAAAGTGTGGTAGCCAAGCAAAGTTTTTCGACAATATTTTGGTTAACGTGGTTTTGCCTGCGCCAATGTTGCCGGCTATAGCTATATGCTTAATTGGTTTCTTTTCTACTGCTGCCTTCTTTGCCATAATGTATTGTTGCT
>JAFDYM010000171.1 GCA_018267435.1 Bacteroidota bacterium
CCGATTCTATCGCTTTGGAATGATTGAATGAATGGCCAAACGATTCAAGAAAGTATACTACATCAAATTTTTCTTTACCTAAGCTGCCTGCTATATCATGGTAGTCGCCTACGTTTACCGATACCTGATTGTTTAAGTTTGCCGCGGTTATTCTTTTAACTGCCTCTTGCTTTTGTACTTCCGATACTGTAAGGGCCTCTATTTGTATGCCGCACTTTTGGGCAAAGTATATAGCAGGACCACATACACCGCAGCCAGCATCGCAAGCCTTCATTCCAGGCGTAAAACCTATGCTTACTATTTCATAATCCAGTAGCTTAGTTACATCGGTAGTACGGTATGCCTGTATTATATCACCATATACTTGAACAAACTTCTCGTTATATGTATTGTAAAATTCTCCTACTTGGCTAGGCGTGGCCTTTGGTGCTGTAGTAGCTTGTGCGGCGCTTTGGGTACCCTCAAATATATTTTTAAGCTTGGCAAGTATGCTCATATGCTATATGCCTATGGCTTTAAGTAGGCGGTTAAATATAGAAGGCTTTTGCGCAACTTGTACCTCTGCTGCTGGTTCGGCGCGTGGCTTGGGTTTAGGAATACCTAGATACATTTCATCAAAGTCTTCGTTGGTTAGGTCGGGCATAGTGTAGTTAATATCCTGTAGCTTCTGTAAGCCCTGTGGCCCTAGCAGTATATTTTTATCGAAGAAGAAGCCAACTTCATTTTGGTATTCTTCTACCACACCATTATTCATATAGTAGTAGCGCATATCTGCGGCTTGCGGTATTATACCAAATACTACAGCTACGCGCGGTGTATCGGTAGTATTTATGCCCGATGCGTGCAATAACCTATGATCATAAATTAGTGCTTCTCCAGCCTTCATGTACAGCGTGGTATGGTGCTGCCAAGTATGGCTGTTTATTTTATAGAATGGGTCGGGAATATTTACTCCACGATAGCTTTTTAATAGCTTGTGGCTATGTGGTAGTACTGCTATGGCACCATTAGCATCATTAGTATCGCATAGTGGCACCCATATATTAAATGAGCGATAATGGTCTTCATCTACAATGTTCCAATCTTGATGCGGGAAAAGAACCCCTTTATCGCCTTTGTATTTTGTAATGTACGACCCGCCTAAAGGGCGGCTTTCAAAAAATACCTCATCAATAGCACGTGTAAACTTATCAAGTATACCTTGGCTCATCATTTTTTTAAACTCGGGGTTGCTGCTATGCGCAGTAGCATACATGCCTTGCTGTGGCTCGGTTATTTTTTGTGTATATAGCTCGTTCAAATACTGTACTTCTTCGGTATTCAAAAAAGGTATTACTACATAGCCTTCTTTCTCCAAGTTAGCATCAAGCGCATCATCTTTCAATACTTTCACCGCCATAGCTTATATCCCTACTAGTTCTAATATTTTTTTGAAAACAGATTTTTCTTTCACCGGCTTTACCATGGCTGTATTACTTGGTGCGGTGGGTTTTTTTCTACCAGTCTTTTCAGCCATTTCACCTATTAGTATGTTTAGCTCTTCAGTACTATATACTTTAGGCTCATAAGGGCGCATACCTAACGATTTACCCATTGTTGGGCGCTCGTATATCTTCTTCATAAAATCTTCGAAGCTTATCAAAAAGTTATCTTCCATCTTTATAGCTTCTACTTCATTTTTATCTTTATTGGGCCTGTAATGGAAAACCATGCTTGGCTTTTCGCTCATTACACCGCTAGTAATAGCTATTCGTATCTTATCGCTTTTATTAGGTGGCGAGTAGTGAATCAAGCTTTGATTTAGTATAACTGCTTCTCCCGCTTTAGCGTTTAGTGGTATGCAGTTATCCATCATCAGTTGTTCGTTGCCTTCAAAAAACATAGGTAATGTAGGGCAGCGTATCGGCTTAACCTCTCCATATTGCGAGCCAGGTAGTACATATAGCGTACCATTATTTTCGTCGGTATCAATAAGTGGCACCCATATATTTAGCGCCACATACTTATCCTCGTTCACTATCGTCCAATCTTGGTGTATTGGTAGCATAGAATACTCATCGGGCTGCTTGAACAAATAAGCAGAGCCAAATGGACGATAATTTTTGAATATCTGTTCAAATCTTGGATTGAAAACCTTTGCTATTTCATCGCTGCATTTTTTCTTATAAGCATAGTCAGACGAATAGCTGCTTGATTGAAAACCAATCAAGTTTATATCAGGGTGTAGCTCGTAAAATTTATCGGTAAGCGTCTTTATCTCATCGGCATTTATAAAAGGTACTTTTACATAGCCCATGGTATCGAACTGCTGCTGAAGTGCAGCATCTTGAAACAGATGCTTGTAGTTTACAGGTTTTCCAAATTTTTCCTCGAGCCACTGTGGTGTTAACTTAGGAAAGTTATAATCATACAATCCTTTGCTGTTGCCAATCTTCGGTCTATCGAATATGTTTTCGCCAAATTGCTCAAAGTTGGTCATAAAGGTATTGTCTTGTTCAAACACCTCTATTTTGTTGCCCATGTCCTTATTCCAATAGCATATTTGAAAATC
>JAFDYM010000172.1 GCA_018267435.1 Bacteroidota bacterium
ATTGTATTTAATCTGTAAATCTGTGGCAAATGGTTTTTATTTACTTTAGCGCATACGCATGAAGATTCTTATTCTCCGCTTTTCATCTATTGGCGATATAGTGCTTACCACACCTGTGGTGCGCTGCCTGCGCCGTACATACCCCGAGGCAGAGATACACTATGCTACCAAGCAGGCCTTCGCCAGCATAGTACAAAGCAATCCTCATATCAATAAAGTTTATACGCTAGGCAATTCGGTGCTTGACCTAGTAGGAGAGTTACGTAAGGAGAACTACGACTACATCGTTGACCTTCACCACAACCAGCGCACCCTGCTGATTAAAACACTGCTAGGCAAAAAGAACGCCGCCTTCGATAAACTGAACTACGAAAAGTGGCTGCTAGTAAACTTTAAGATTGATAAGCTGCCTAAGGTACATATAGTAGATAGGTACCTTCATACCTGCAATGAACTTAGTGTAAGCAACGACGGCAAGGGGCTTGATTACTTCATCGGTAAAGATGATGTAGTAGATACAGCTACGCTACCTGTTACATTTCAACAGGGTTATGTAGCATGGGTAATAGGGGCGAAGCAGGATACCAAGAAGTTCCCAGTTGAGAAGATAATTGCAACCCTTAGCAGCGCCGATTTTCCTACAGTACCTATCATGCTACTAGGCAGTAAAGAAGATATGCAAGAAGCGGAAGCAATATATAATGCTTGTAAGGATAAAGTACAGCTATATAATGCAGCAGGTAAGTACAAGCTCAATCAGTCTGCCAGCTTGGTGCAACAGGCCAAAGCTGTAATAGCCAACGACACAGGCTTGATGCACATAGCAGCAGCCTATAAGCGCCCTATCGTATCTATATGGGGTAATACCGTGCCTAAGTTTGGTATGTACCCATATTATGGAAATTACCAAGTAAAGAATTACCAATTACAAGTTGAGCATCTTTCATGCCGTCCATGTTCCAAGCTAGGCTATAGCGCCTGCCCTAAGGGCCACTTTAAGTGCATGAACGATATACAAGAGGCGTGGGTAGTAGCTGCGCTACAGCAGATGCTACAATAAAAAAGCCGCCTCTTGTACAGAAGCGGCCTGGGGAGTAATAGGTTAATGTTATTGTACGTTGTAGGTAGTGCCTAGCTCCTTTATTATCAGCTCAATCATTTTCTCTTCTTTGGGATCATACTTGTCTTTCAAGTCGTAACCCCAGCGCTTGGCTACTATTTGGTAGAACCATGCAGTAGGTCCACCTTTTATTTCCTTTATCATATTGTAGGCATTATTGCCCGTTTCGCGGTTCAGCAGCTTAAATAGCATTTCGCCTTGGCCGGTGGTCAAGTTTTTCAATTCCTTCTCAAACTTAGTACGCATTTCCTTCTCCACATCCTTGCGGTATCTACGGTATTGGCCGCGCTTTTTGGCTTCTTTTTCAGCCTCTAGCTCCTTGTATAGCTGGTTGGCTATGCGTACATAGGGCATTACTTTAATAATACGGCTTTTGTACTTATAATAGGTTTGCCAGTCTTCTTTGCTTTTGAACGATACCACCGTTACATCGCCTAGGTTTACATTGGGTATGCTATCCTCGGCAAACTCGCCGGGGTCGTATAGGTATTTTACAGCGGTAGTATCTGCGGGTTTAGTAGCGCTGCCGGCTTTGCCGCTGCCAAGTGTTTGGGCATAGCTGGTGCTTAGGCCGAATAGTGATATAAGAAGGAAAAATGCCAGTTTAGGCTTCATATAGTGTTTTGGTTAGAGATATGCCAAATAGTGTACCAAATATTAATAATGGAATTTAACACAAAGCTAGTATATTGGCAATGGAATAGGTTTTTAGTGCTTTTGTGAAAAAAATCATTAACTATTTTCGATACACAAACTTATTTTAGCAACAAATTCAATCATTAATAAACCAGAACTATCATGAAAAAAGGAATAATCTTCATGCTTCCTGCGGTAGTATTTTCGGCCCTTATGCTAGGCGCATGTGGCGAAAAATATACTCCACTTACCGAGGCAGAAAAAACAGCGAAAGTTGATTCAGTATTCAACGAGCAAAAAGAGGCGAAACTAACTGAGCTACGCACAGCTTGCCAAAGTGGTGCCGAGGCTGCCGCTACAGCTAAATTTGAAACTTTGAAAGCCGAAGCAGCTGCTACAGCTTCTAAATAAGGTTTAACCCCTAAAACATTAAGCGAAATGAAAAAGACAATCATATCAACCCTTAAAGTAACAGCGGTGGCCCTAATATTGGCTAGCTGTAACAATGCTGAAGAAGCAAAGAAACTACAAGAAGCTGACGCAGCTGCTGTACAAAGCGGCGTAGAGGCTAAACTAAGCGAACTACAAGTAGAAGTAGATGCTGAATGCGCTACACTAGTAGATAGCCTAGCTACCGAGCAATACAACACATGGGTAGCTGCTGAAGGTAAAAAAACAGGTGCTAAGCCAAAACCAAAGCCAAAACCAGCACCAACCCCTAAAGCTGAAGAGCCAAAAACAGGCCTAGGCGCAGGTAAGCAAGGTACTACAGCTAACCAGCCAACTAAACTTGGCGAAGGCAAGCAAGGTACAGCTAGCGATACGGTAAGGCAGCTAGGCAAAGGCAAACTAGGTACTAAACCACAATAGTAAACTAGCATATACTAAAAAGCCCCGAAGGATTTCCTTCGGGGCTTTTTTTATGGTTAACGGTTAACCTTTTGCTAGGTTGGAACTATTGCTTAGTCCAAGTACCGTTGCAAGTTTCGCTAACACCACCAGTACCTACAGTGTAAGTAACAGTTATTGAAGCACCACCGTTGTTGATAGTACCTGAACCACTGAAAGTGTAACCACCAGTAGTTTGCTCAGCTATTGTTATTGAAGTACCATCTACAGATACAGTACCAGTAGAAGATGGGTAACCACCCATAGGGTTGATAAGTACTTTAGTTACATCAGTACCGCTCTTAGTTATGTTTACGCTGTAAGTAGCACCGCCAGTAACAGTACAATCTTCAGTTACGCTGTAAGTACCTACTACTTTTTCACGGATTTCAGTGTCGCACTTGTCGCCTTCGAATCCTTCGTCACATGTTTTAGTACAAGATGAAACAACTGTTAAGCTAGCAAATGCTGCTACAGCCATAAATGTTTTAAATAGTTTGCTCATAATGCTTTTGATTTTGGTTGAAAAATTAACTATTGCGACAAAACTACAAAGTTTGATATAAAATGCAATACAGTAATATAATTGGTTATAAACGTGGCTAAAAAAATAGCCATATATTTGGCACGCTTTTTTAGTAGCAGGCCATGCCTAAAACAGGGCCCTGCATGCTATTTTTAAATAGATTTGAACATTAGCAATTAAATTTACACAAAAATTCTTTTCTTTGAACCCCATTAATAAATTCGCACCGAAATAGGCTAATTACATGCGTGTGTATCAACCTATTTTAAATGATTGTTGGAAACCAAAATTTAAACTTGTTCAAATGAAACTAAGGCTCTACGCAATTGTAGCTTTAATGTTGGGTATGATGGGTGTAACCGCACAGGATATACACTTCTCGCAGTTTTATGCCTCGCCCCTTACACTAAACCCAGCTTTAACGGGTAACTTTAACGGCTTATACCGTATTACCGGTATTTACCGTAACCAGTTTCCTGGTTTAACGCAAAATAAACCGGCGTTTTCTACGCCATCGGTAAGCGCCGATTTCTCTCTTTTGAAAGAGGCCTTGAAAAACCGCGGTGCACTAGGTGTAGGTTTAGTGTTTGTAAACGACCAACAGAACGGTAAAACATTCAATATCAACCACGTATTGGCTTCAGTAGCTTATAACATGAGCTTCGGTGCCAAAAAACAATTCCAATTAGGTTTGGGTTTTCAAGGTGGTATAGTAATGAACAAAGTTGACTTTGCTAAACTTGAGTTTGCCGAAGGTTATACTTTCAACGGTACCGATTTCGTGTATGATCCATCATCTCCAGGCCACGAGCAAACCAATAGCGGTATGAGCATTAAAGGTGCTTTCAACGCAGGTATCTTCACTAACTTCAACATTACTGAAAAGATACGCTACTACATGGGTTACTCGTTCAACAACGCTACCCGTTACAAGCAGAACTATATAGCTAATAGCATCGATCAGTTCAATATTCCTTTCCGCCACACTTTGCACGGTGGTTTCGAATTTGAAATAAAAGATGCTGCGGTTTTGATACCTGGTTACTTGTTCCAAAGCCAAGCTAAGGCTACCGAAACTAACTTCGGTTTAACTGCTGGTATACATGTTAAAAAAGACCCGAACCCACGCGACCGTGCTACTCTATACATCGGTTTCTGGAACAGGTTGAACAAAGGCAACTATACTGCAATACCTAAAATAGGTTTCGAATACAAAGGTTTCCGTGCAGGCTTTGCATACGACTACCACGCTACCCAAAAATACAAAGGCTACGAGAACGTGTACAAAGGCTCTGCGGCTTCATTGCCACAAGGTTTCGAAGTTACACTTAGCTATATAGGTGCATTGGTAATACCTAAAGAAGATAACTTCTTGTTCAACCCAAGATATTAATATGGTAGGGGTATGTACCCCACTGTTTGTTTGAAATTTAAAACCCAGAAACTAAGCAATAAACTATGAAGTATTTTCTATTAGCAGTGTTGGCCCCTCTGATTTTATTTGCCAGCGCTCAGGACGGAAAGGTTAAGAACGTAGAGAAATACCCTAACGTAAAATGGCGCAAGAAATTCCGTATTGCTCGCGCTAAGGTAAACGAAGGTAGCTACTACAATGCTGTTCAATACCTTGAAGATGCATACAAATCGAAGCCTGAGAAAATCGAGATACCTCACTTACTAGGTGAATCATACCGCTTTTTGCGCGATTATAAATCGGCTGAGAAATACTACAAATTAGTAGTAGATAAAGATGCCGAAGCGTATGTAGACGACCAATACTGGTTGGCGCAAATGCAAAAAATGAACGGTAACTACGAAGGCGCTAAGAAAACCTTCAACGATTACCTAAAAGCTAAACTGGGTAAGAAGGATAATAACTTTAAAGCTCAAGCTAAAGTTGAGCTAGTAGGTTGCGATACCGCTGTAGCTTTAACAGCTGCACCTACTAAAGTAAAAGTATATCGTACCGAAGGTGCTGTTAATACTACTATCAACGATTATTCTCCTAAGCCATTGGCTAACAACCGTGTCCTTTTTGCTTCGCAAAAAACTGATACTGCTGTTAACACTTCAACTTCGAAGGCTGACTACTATGTATCGTTGTTTACGGCTGAAAAAGCAGGTAATGTATATTCTAACCGTCAAAAACTTCCAATTCCTCCAAACAGCGATACTACTAACGTAGGTAACGGTACTTTGAGCTTGGATGAAACAGTACTTGTATACACTAAGTGCGATAACAAAACTGTAGAGAACGAATTTTCATGCCGCTTGTACCGCTCTAAAAAGAGTGGCAACACTTGGGGCGAAGGCGAAGAATTGACTGCACTTAACTTTGCAGGTGGTACTACTACCCAGCCAGCTTTTGCTGTAGATGGTGATGGTAACACAATACTTTACTTCGTATCGAACCGTAAGGCTAAGAAAGACCTTGATATATACTACGCTAAAGTAAACGGCGACGGTACTTTTGGTGCAGTTACTGCATTGGATGGTATCAACACCGAGTTTGATGATATGACTCCGTCATACGATCCTAAGAACAAGTTGCTATACTTCTCATCAAACGGTTACCCTGGTTTGGGTGGTCTAGACGTGTTCAAGTCATACGGTGCGCCTGGCAAATGGGGTGCTGTGGCTAACGCTGGTGTGCCTATCAACTCTTCAGCCGATGATTTCTCAATGGCTATAGACCAGAAAGGTGCTAAAGGTTTCTTGGTATCTAACCGTCCTGGTACTACATCTCCGCTAGGTCAAACTTGCTGCGATGATATATGGACCGTGATCGTTCAACGCGATGTATTCTTGAAAGCTATCTACGTTAAGCGTGGCGATGCTACCAATACTCCTGTTGAAGGTGTAGATGCTAGCATGTACAAAGTAGCTGGTAACAACTTTGAGTTTGTAACTAACACTGTTACTACCAATGCTCCATTTGTATTCCCTGTTACTCGTAACACCACTTACAAAATAAACGGTAACAAAGATGGTTACTGGCCAGCTATCGATAACATCACTATCAGCGAAGATGAAGAGCGCGATACTATCGAGCAGATATTCTACATCGACCCAATAGTGAAGAAGAAAATACGTATACCTAACGTATACTTCGCATTTGATAAGAGCAACGTAATCGAGTTCTACCAAAAAGAAATAGATAGCGTAGTACTAGTATTGAACGCTAACCCAGGCTACTCAGTTGAGGTACAAGGCCACACCGATAGCAAAGGTAGCGATGAGTACAACGAGAAACTATCTAAGCGTAGGGCTGATGAGGTTCAGAAGTTCCTAGTGAAGAAGAAGAGCATAGCTGCTACCCGTGTTGTAGCTAAAGGTTTCGGCGAAAAACAACCAGCAGTTCCTAACGAATTGCCTACAGGTGAAGATGATCCAGAAGGCCGCGCTCGTAACAGGCGTGTTGAATTCAAGATTGTACCTGATAAACCAGAAGATGCACCAGAGTTTGAAAACTATGGTACTGTTGACCCTAAGGTTAAAACTGGTCCAGGCTTTACCTACGGTGTAAAAAAGAAATAATCTAATACCACATTATACAAACAGGCTCGCATTAGCGGGCCTGTTTTGTTTTGCACAATGGGCTTGAACTGTTTTATAGCAAACAATAAATTTATCATCTTCACAGCTCGTAATTTCAGTATATCTATCATGAAGAAAATACTAGTAGCCAACCGTGGCGAAATAGCCCTGCGCGTAATGAAAAGTGCCCGCGAAATGGGTATAGCAACAGTAGCCGTATTTAGCGAAGCCGACCGTAATAGCCCACACGTGCGCTATGCCGATGAGGCCGTGTGCATAGGCCCTGCAGCTAGTAAAGAAAGCTATCTGCGCGGCGATAAAATAGTGGAAGTAGCAAAGCTATTGGGCGTAGATGGTATACACCCAGGTTATGGTTTCCTTAGCGAGAATGCTGCCTTTGCCAAGCTGGTAGAGCAGAACGGTATAACCTTTATAGGCCCAACACCCGAAGCTATTGAGGTAATGGGTAATAAGCTAGCCGCTAAAGAGGCTGCGAAGAAATTCGATACGCCGATGGTACCGGGCAGCGAGGGCGCTATAACCGATGTGGTACTTGCCAAACAGTTAAGCGATGGCATAGGCTACCCTGTATTAATAAAGGCTGCAGCCGGTGGCGGTGGTAAGGGTATGCGCGTGGTAGAACGCAGCGAAGACCTAGAGGAGCAAATGCAGCGCGCGCAAAGCGAGGCATTGAGCGCCTTTGGCGATGGCAGTGTATTTATAGAGAAATATGTAGGCTCGCCTAAGCACATAGAAGTGCAAGTACTGGGCGATAACTACGGCAATATTGTGTACCTATTTGAACGCGAGTGCTCGGTGCAGCGTAGGCACCAAAAGGTGGTAGAAGAGGCACCTAGTAGCTGCCTAACGCCAGAGAAGCGCAAGGCTATAGGCGAGGCTGCTGTGCGCGTGGCGCAAAGCTGTGCCTACATAGGTGCAGGTACGGTTGAGTTTCTGGTAGATGAGCAATTGAATTTCTATTTCCTAGAAATGAATACGCGCTTGCAAGTGGAGCACCCTGTAACTGAAATGATAACAGGTGTGGACCTTGTAAAAGAGCAGATAAAAGTGGCAAGAGGCGAGAAGCTGAGCTTTACGCAGCAGGACCTTGAAATACGCGGACACGCAGTAGAGATACGCGTGTATGCCGAAGACCCAATGAACAACTTTCTACCCGATATAGGTAAACTACAGCAGTACAAAAAGCCTGAGGGCCCTGGCATACGTGTAGATGACGGCTTTGAAGAAGGTATGGATATTCCTATTTATTACGACCCTATGTTGGCTAAGTTGATAGCTTATGGCAAGGACAGAACGGAAGCTATTGCCCGTATGATACGCGCCATACATGATTACAAAATAGTAGGTGTAAAGAACACGCTCGCTTTCTGCGAGTTTGTGTTGAAGCACGAGGACTTTGTTAGTGGCAAGTTCGATACTAACTTTGTAGCCAAACACTTTAAGCCCGAATACCTAAAGCAAAGCAATGAGGATGAAATGGAGATTGCTGCCTTGCTAGCAGGCTATTTGAGCGATAAACCAAGTGCGAAAAAGGCATCTTCTGCCAAGCCAAAACAAGCTGAAGAAGGCCGCAGCATATGGGCTAAAAAACGCGGTACTTACAGAGACTAAGGATTAAATTTTTATCGGGGATCGACAGTGATATCGCTAGTACGTATGATGTTGCTTAGGTTGCCGGCCTTATCGCGTATTACTACATAGTAGTGGAATGTTTCTACAGGGCAGCTAGGATCGGGCACGGCAAAACATTTCTTGCTATCTACCGCGGTTATAATCGATATTTCGCCGCTCAGCGCCTTGTATTTACCGCTACTCTCAATGTTAGCCGATGCATACGTACCCACACAGGTATCGCGGCTATCGATAATAAACACGTTGAAACCGCTCATGCGCAGGCAGGTTGAATCACCTTCTCTAAGGCCACACAAGTTGCAGTTGTCGTTACCGTTAGGTGTTACGCCAATGTCGCCATCACCATCAGTAAAGGTAATGGTAATGGTATCGGCTTGGCCGGCGTATACATAGTCGTTCGAAACCGATTTGAATTCAATAACAGGCTCGATAGGGTAGCTAGGCTCCTTTACGCAACTGCTAAGCGCTGCTATAAACACCAACAATATGAGGAACTTGCCTTTCATTACTACGAAGAAACGTGATTTGTTGGATTTATTGCAATTTTGCCCCGTTAAACCTGTACCGCGTGCTGCCACTTTCTGAACTTATTTTTAATGTTAACGAGCGTACTTTCAATGAGGTTGCCTTGCAGGTGTTCGATTACCAATTTAATCATGTTAAAATATATCATGATTTTTGCAAGGGGCTGAACCGTACTCCACAACAGGTAAAAAACTATACCGATATACCCTTTCTGCCCATTGAGTTTTTTAAAAGCAATGAGGTGTTGGCAAAGGGCAAAAAGCCAGCTTTGATGTTTGAAAGCAGTGGTACTACGGGTATGGTATCGTCGCGCCACTTGGTGGCCGAGCCTAAGCTGTACGAGGAGAGCTTTCTGCATACATTTAAACACCACTATGGCCAGCCTAGCGACTATGTGATATTGGCTCTGTTGCCTTCGTACTTAGAGCGCGGCAATTCATCATTAGTATACATGACGGACTACCTAATAAAGGCCAGCGGCAGAAAGGAGAGTGGCTTCTTTCTACATAACTTTAAAGAGCTGCATGATACGCTAGTGAAGATGCATGCACAGCAACAGAAGGTATTGCTGCTGGGTGTTACTTATGCCTTGCTTGATTTTGCCGAGCAGTTTGATATTAAGTTTCCTGAACTGATAATAATGGAAACAGGTGGTATGAAGGGTAGAAGGCAAGAGATGACGCGGCAAGAGGTACACGCTACCTTGTGTGCTTCATTCGGCGTAAGCGATATACATTCGGAATATGGTATGACTGAACTGCTGAGCCAAGGCTACAGCAAAGGTCAAGGTATATTCGAAGCTCCACCTGCATGGATGAAGATACTGCTGCGCGATATGTACGACCCTTTGCATTTGTTGATGGAAGGTAATACAGGTGCCGTAAATGTGATAGACTTGGCTAACTTGTATTCGTGCTCGTTTATAGCTACTAGCGACTTAGGGAGGATGTATAACGACGATAGGTTCGAGATATTAGGTAGGATGGATAATGCCGAAATGCGCGGCTGTAACTTAATGTACGTGTAAAACAGGTACAAAGGACGAGGGATAAGGTAAATACAAATGAAGTTAATCAACAACATATACTTAGCTAGGGTACTGAAGGAAAACAGGGCGCTGTTTATACTGATGTGTGCCTACATATTGGGTGTGTTGTACTATGCCAGCAGGCAACGCGAAGAATTTCCATTTCTGCTATATGGTATGTACTCGCTGAATGAATATGCGCAGCCAGAGTATATAACCTATACCATAACCATAGGCGATAAAGAGATAAACTACGATGAACTGCCCGACACTAAAAAGGAATTGATAACGGTGCCATTGGCGAAGGCGCTTGCTGCGCAAGAAAGGTTTGAGATGGATGGCATGGCACTGGTAAAGCTGCAAGCATGGCTGTATGAGTACACAGGTGCGAAGGAGCAGGGCGGTAAAATGAGCATCAATAAGTTGACGTGTAGGTATGGCGATGATGGCAGGCCAGTAATTGTAAATAAAGAGACGATTGCAATATATGGCAGCAAGTAACAGCTTCAACATACAATATAAGCTGCGTGCTGTAATAGTATTTGCTGTTGCCTTAGCGATACTGTTGGTGCGCTTCTTCAGCCATAGTTTATTGCCGCAAATGGGCACAAGTGTTCTTGTGTTATTTCCACAGAAGGAAATGTTCTACCAATGGTTTTACAACATGGGTATTACACAATACATCGTACATCATTATATAGTTGCCGCTGCGTTTGATGTGTGCTTGTTCTTCTCGGGCTTTTTCTTTCTTATACTTCGCGAAAGGATATTTGCCGTAGTGTTCTGGCTATTGACGCTTATCTATTTTTTATCATTCAATATTATTACGGGGCATCATTATCATGGCTTGGTAGGCGTATTGATAATAGTGCTGCCATTTTTTAGTAAAGAGAAGAACCGCTTTAACCTAGGCTGGGAGGGAGTGCGTTACTACTTGCTATACATATTTGCATCGGCAGCACTGTGGAAAATACTACGTGGCTCGGCGTTTAATGCAGAACAGCTAAGCAGCATACTAAAAGCGCAGCAGCTTGATTTATTGTTGCAGAATCCCGACTCATTACGTGCTAGCATATCAGCTTATCTTATATCGCATCCATCGGTTGGGCACGCTATATTATTGGTGAATGTGCTAGTGCAGCTATCATTTGCCCTGGGCTTCTTTACCAAGCGGTTCGATACTGCGTTATTTATACTATCCATCGTGTTTGTAGTGGCGAACTACTTTGTAATGAGCATCGTGTCGTGGGAGCTACTTATTCTTAGCTTAAGCTTATTAAACTGGGATAAGGTAGAAGCACTATGGCAAAAGTATATGCCTAGCAAATTACAGTTTAGCTACTCGGCTCCTTAGCAGGTGGTCGGCTAGTACCAGTGCAGCCATAGCCTCTACTATAGGCACGGCGCGTGGCACTACACAAGGGTCGTGGCGGCCCTTGCCTTTTATCTCGGTGGCATTGCCCTCGGCATCTACGGTATCTTGCGTTTGCATAATGGTAGCCACAGGCTTAAAGCCTACGTTGAAATATATATCCATACCATTGCTTATGCCGCCTTGTATGCCGCCGCTGTGGTTGCTAAGTGTAGTTATCTTACCGTCTTCTTTGGTAAATATATCGTTGTTCTCGCTGCCGTATTTGGTAGTGCCTTCAAAGCCGCTGCCATACTCAAAACCATGCACTGCGTTTATGCTCAGCATAGCCTTTGCAAGGTCTGCATGTAGCTTATCGAACACGGGCTCGCCAAGGCCAACCGGTGTGCCTTTTATAACACAAGTTACCGTACCACCTATGGTATCTCCTTTAGCGCGTGTATCCTGTATCAGTTCTATCATCTTATCGGCAGTAGCAGCATCGGGGCAGCGCACTATGTTGTCATCAGTGGTGCTAAGGTCAAGCTGCTTGTAATCTTTCTCTAACTTCAACTTGCCTACGGCAGAAACATAGGCGCAGATATGCACGCCGTATAAGTTAAGCAACTGCTTGGCCACGGCACCAGCTATTACGCGTGCAGCAGTTTCGCGCGCACTGGCACGGCCACCACCGCGGTGGTCGCGTATGCCATACTTGACATCGTAAGTATAGTCGGCGTGCGAGGGGCGGTAAGCAGTTTGCAAGTGCGCATAGTCCTCAGGCTTTTGGTCTTCGTTATTGATGATAAACGCCATTGGTGAGCCCAAGGTTTTACCTTCAAACACACCAGACAATACTTGGAAGGTGTCGCTTTCTTTACGCTGTGTGGTTATAGCAGATTGTCCTGGCTTGCGGCGGTCAAGTTCGTGCTGTATGGCATCCAAGTCTATGCCCATGTTGGCAGGGCAGCCGTCTATTACCACGCCTATGGCTTTGCCGTGGCTTTCGCCAAATGTGGTAACCTTAAATAACTCGCCGAATGTATTGCCTGCCATAGTTTGTTTTTTTTACCTCATCCCCATTTTATGTCATTTCGGCGAGTGGGGACACTCGCCGATAGAGGGGGAGTATCAATTGCCGTCTGCTTTAGCTGACGGATGATTGAGTATACCCAATCTGGGCTTTAGCCCAATATAAAGAACAGGTTAGGCTAAAGCCTATGTTGTTCGTTTGTGTTATCCGTTGGTTAAACCCAACGGCAATTATTTTAATATATTGGAGACGCAAAGTATTGCATCTCTACACTGCTAGCCCCTATTATATTTCGGCGAGTGAAGACACTCGCCGATAGACGGATGTATACTGATAGGGGTAATCAATTACAACTGCTTCTTCAGTATCTCCAATTCCTTGTCAAAAGATAAGCCTTTTGTTTGCATCTCGTCTATCTTAGTTATGTACTTCTGCACAAACTTTCTGTGTGCATCGCTATTGGGGTTGCGTGGGCGGTGCCTTGCTGCCAATAGTATCTCATCTATCTCTTTCATCATACCGCTTGTCTTTTTATCGAGCATGGTGTTGCTTAGTGTCTCCCACACATAGTTGGTAGCTTGATAGTTGGGGTGCAACATATCCTCGGCAAAAAAGCGGTAGTCGCGCAGGTCGTCCATCACTAGTTCATAAGCAGGGAAGTAGTATAGGTCGTTATATATTTCTTGCAACTGATTTATAGCAGTAAACAAATGCGCTTTGCTCACACTGTTCTCATAATGCCCAAAGGCAAAGTAGCGCACAGGGCTTACTGTAGCCACTATCTTTATGCTTGGATTGATGGCACGTAGTGCATCAATGGCATTGCGCAGCGCACTAATAATCTCTTGCGGCTTCAATACCTTACGCTCAAAGTAAGTGCCCGATAGCTTGTGGCAGTTAGATACATAAGCGCCGCTCTCCTTCAATGTAAATACATGCGATGTACCGAAGGTAAGGAACAGCAAGGTTGCATTCTTCAAATCGGTAGATGCTTGCTGTAAGTTGCCATTGATGTATTGCAATGTATCATCAACGGTACTTTTGCTAAAGCTGCCGTGGTGATCGAAGGAATGGTATAACTCATCATGGTGCACCAATTCTGATTCGGTATACGGTTTTGCTTCAAGCAAACGATGTATAGCTACTGCAATGCTATAGGGATTATACTGCTGCCCAAAGGGATTGATGTTGATGCTGAACTTATAGTCGCGGAACTTTAAACCGATATTCTCAGAAAAGCACGAACCGATAC
>JAFDYM010000173.1 GCA_018267435.1 Bacteroidota bacterium
ATTTCTTTCTAAAACTTAATAAAACGCTTGTAGCTGTATAGCTCCTCTCCTTCTATACGTAACAGATACACCCCTGTAGGTAGTTGGCCAATGTCGATGGCTTGGCTGCCTTCCACATTGCCTTGTAGCCATAGTTTGCCGCTCATATCTAGCATTTGATAGGGCATGCTATATGGCAGTCCGTTTATACTAACATGGTTACTGGCGGGGTTCGGCACCAGCTCTACATCCGTAAGTTCCACTTTGCCTATACCTGTATAGGCTTCGGGGTTTATATTGATGTTATCTAAGTAAAAAGTGTTGCCTTTGTAGTTGGTATACTCTATTTTAAACATAAAGCCATCTATACGGTAAGTGGCAGGCAAGGCCAAGGTAACAGCGCGCCATTGGGTACTATCGGTAGGTTGCCATACGGTGCTAGTTTGCGCTGTAGTAACAGTACGCAGGTTAGCTCCTATCCTATTGTTTTGGCTTTGCCAGGTTTTGCCACAGTCTTTACTAAAAAACACTTCCAGCCTATCGTTATTGTTAAGCACACGCTGAGCCACGGCGTAGTTAAACTTAAGAAAAGGCACCGTCACATTGCCAAGGGCTATACTTGGAGACGTAAGCACCGTTTTACCCCCAAACGCAGCTATAGTATCGGGCATGGTAATGTATGCCGACCTAGCACTATTGTAGCCTACACTATTGTTTATAGTAAAGGTAAGCATGGCATTATCTGCAGCATCGAACAAGCTTGTTTGGCTTAGGGTATTCACACTTTCAAAGTCTTGCACAAAAAATGGGTTGCCTTCGCCATTGATGCGAATGGTGTAGGCTTGGCTTGTAAGTTGGCTACCGCCTTTGCTAGCTGTAAGCGTAACGTTATAGTCGCCGGCAGCAGTGTATACATGCGCAGGGTTTTGCAAAGTAGAAGTAGCACCATCGCCAAAGTTCCATTGCCAAGTATCGGGTGTAGCAAGGCTTTTATCGGTAAACTGTATGGTATCGCCTATGCAGGCTATTTGCTTATCGCTTATAATGTCGGCCTTGCAAAGAACGCTTAAGTTAACACCCGTAGCAGCAAGGTTAGCATTTGTAATCAGGTTATTACGGTTAGCTATAGGCGAGTTAAGCGCCGCGCGCATACGCATGCGCTGGCCTTGGGTAAACATAAAGTTGCAATAGCTATAGTCCATAGCGTTCTGCACATTATCTACCACATTGCCGCACGATGCCGCATTAAGGTTGCAAGTGCTCCAACCAATGGTGGGTGGTGTATCGTCTACCTCATCTCCTACCCCACAATTGCTTTGCTGGCCTACAGGTAGGTAATAGTACTCGGGCACATTATTGCCTCCCCATATGTGGAAAAGGTTTAGGTAGTGCCCTGCCTCGTGCGCCAACACCACCGAGGTTAAATCGCTACTAGTACCTATATCGCCTACATAGCTATCGTCTATCACTATGCCGTCCCACTCAGGCTTGGCAGCAGCTTGGTCGGGCATTAAGCAATGGCCCGCCAAGCTAGGTATGCCCTTCACTACATATATGTTCAAGTACTTCGATGGCTCCCAATGAATGAGGTCTTTTACATTATGCTGCCCAGTATTGGTTAAAGGCGATGCAATACGGTTGATACCGCTATGGCAGTTGCCATTAGGGTCCAGGTGAGCAAGTCGAAACTCTATTTCGCAGTCGGCTACTATCGGTTTAAAGGCGGGTGCTATGCCAGCAGTATCGGGGTTCTGGTTGCGGAAGTTCCAGTTCATTACCTTCAAACCGCTCATTATTTGTGCATCGCTTATGTTCTCTTGCCCATAAGTATGTATAATGTGAAACACCACAGGTATTACGTATACCGAATCAGCCAGGCCGCGTGCACCATGCTCAGCTATGTACTGTGCAGTAAATGCTTTTAGCGCATCCCTGTTTACCTGCATGTTATGCTGTAGGTGTGGGTTTTGATGATAGAGCTCGAATGCCATTTCATCGGCACCGCAATGTTTCAACGGCTCTTGTGCAATAGCAGCTAAGCTTATAAATGAAGCGACTATAGGTAGTATATGTTTGGTCATGTTTAAGGTTGAGGGTTGAAAGTTAAAGGTTACAGGTTAAAAGTTAAAGATTAGATTCGCGCTACAGATGGCAGTAGTAGAACTATACACCGATGGCGCGGCACGCGGCAACCCTGGGCGTGGTGGATATGGCGCAATATTGAAGTGGGGCGCGCACGAGAAGGAAATGAGCGCTGGCTACAAGCTTACCACCAATAACCGCATGGAGCTATTAGCTGTAATAATAGGCCTGGAAGCGCTAACACGCGATGGCTGCGAGGTAGAGGTATATAGCGACTCGAAGTATGTGGTAGATGCCGTAAAGCTGGGCTGGGTTTTCGGCTGGCAGAAGAAGGGGTTTAAAGATAAAGCAAACCCCGACCTGTGGGTGCGCTTTTTGCAGGTATATAAGAAGCATAAGGTGCGCATGAATTGGATACGCGGCCACAACGACCACCCCTATAACGAGCGCTGCGATGTGCTAGCCACTACTGCCGCTGATGGTGGCAACTTGCTTACCGATACGGGCTATTTAGCCTTGCAGATTTCGAGTAAAGGGAAGAGCTAGTAGTGTTGCAGGTTGAAAGTTTAAGGTTAAAAGTTGATTTAGCCCTTTATTCCTTTGCTATACCCTATATTTCTATAACAGAGAAGCCTACGATTTCTCGCAGGCTTCTTTATATCATAACGATCTTAATAAATCAGCGTTCTATTTCTTTCCTACCCTTTCAAAAACTCGTGCGCCTTTTCTACCAGGTTCTTCGAGCCTATGAATATAGCGCTGCGTTCGTGTACTTCGGTAGGTTGCAGTTCCAATATGCGTTGGTTGCCATCGGTAGCCATGCCGCCTGCATTCTCAAGCAAATAAGCCATCGGTATGCACTCGTACAGCAAGCGCAACTTGCCTTTGGTTTCACCTTTGTTGGCAGGGTACATAAATATACCGCCCTTCAATAGGTTACGGTGTACATCGCCCACCATCGAGCCTATGTAGCGCAATGAGTAAGGGCGAGATGTTTCTTTGTCGCTCTCTACGCAGTATTGTATAAAGTTCTTCATACCATCGGTAAACTTGCCAATGTTGCCTTGGTTGATAGAGTATATCTTGCCCTTTTCAGGGGTCTTCATATCTATGTTGCTTAGTCGGAACTCGCCGTCTTGCGTATTCAAGGTAAAGCCATATACACCCTTACCTACCGAGAAGATAAGGATAGTGCTGCTGCCATATATTACATAGCCTGCAGCCTTGGTGTTGTCGCCCTTTTGCAGAAAGTCGGCCTCGGTAACGGCACCTAGCTGGCTTACACGCTCGTTGATGGCGAATATGGTGCCGATAGGTGCGCATACATCAATGTTCGATGAACCATCTAGTGGGTCTACAGAGATGGTATAAGGTGCATTGGCGCGTAGTGTTACTATGCCCTCGTTCTCTTCCGATAGGTAACCTGCACAGGTTTCGCTGGCGGTAAGGTAGTCCATCAATATCTTGTTGCTAAGGTCGTCCAACTTCTGCACGGTTTCGCCTTGCACGTTGGTTTCGCCCGTAGTGCCAGTTATGTCGTTCAGACCCGCATTGTTCACCAAGCGGCCTATTACCTTGCAGCCCTCGGCTAGCGCCAATAGCAGCTTTGCCATTTCAAGGTTAGTATGGTTGATCAGAAACTCATCTAGCTTCATCCCCTTTTGCATTGCGTATATATTTGATACCCAACAAACCTATATAATTTGCGCAGCAGTGCAACGTTTACTTATTTTAGTACTGTGGATAATGATTATTAGCCACAAAGGCGCTAAGACGCCAAGTTGTTTTTTAAGAGCTTAGTCATTTCTTCACGCGTTTGTTCGGCTATAGAAAGAACATTCTTAATAGGGTATTAGGATAGATAAACGTTTAGTGCAGAACTCTTCAATTTAACTTAGAGGCTTTGCGCTTTCGTGGCAAAAATATAAAACATGGCATCAGCATTTTCTCACGCCATAGCGGCGGTGGCTATAGGCAAGGCTACATTTATTAAGCGGGTTGACTGGAAGTTTTGGCTGCTCGGCATGTTCTGCGCAGTGATACCCGATGCCGATGCTATCGGCTTTAAGCTGGGCATACCATACGAGAGCGTATGGGGCCACCGCGGCATTACGCACTCATTCTTCTTTGCCGCGCTGCTAGCCGTTACGGTCAACTTCTTGTTCTATAAAGACGTGAAACCAAACACTGGCCGCTGGTGGGGCCTGTTCGCCTTCTTTTTTCTAAGCACTGCCAGCCATCCTATCCTCGATGCTATGACGACTGGCGGATTAGGTGTGGCATTCTTCGCTCCCTTCCATAATGAGCGCTACTTCTTTAGCTACCGCCCTATACAGGTATCGCCCATAGGTGTAGCCAAATTCTTTAGCGAGTGGGGCCTGCGCGTTATTAAAAGCGAATTAGTGTGGGTATGGCTGCCATCGTTGGTGGTGATAGCGATAGTGGAGGTGTATAAGAAAATGATAAAATCATAATACGGTAATACCTCCTAATCACTGTCCTCAAATTTCAAGACTGTAACTAGCAGTTTCCTGTTTCTGTTTTACCTTCACACCCATGAACCACGAATACTATATGCAGCGCTGCCTCCACCTTGCCATAAAAGGCATAGGCTATGTAGCACCCAACCCTATGGTGGGTAGCGTGGTAGTACATAATGGTAAAATAATAGGCGAAGGCTACCATATGCAGTATGGCGGTCCGCATGCAGAGGTGAATGCCATACGGGATGTAGAGACGCAATACCTTGCGTCATTGGCAAACGGTAATGTAGAGCCACAAGATTTTGTGGCTCCGAATACAGATAGCCAAAATATAGAGACGCAAAGTATTGCGTCTCTACTAAGGGAAAGTACCATATATGTAAGCTTGGAGCCCTGTAGTCATTTCGGTAAAACGCCGCCTTGTGCCGACCTGATAATAAGCAAGCAGATACCGCGCGTGGTAATAGCCAGTTACGACCCTAACCCAAAGGTGGCAGGCAAGGGCATACAGCGCCTGCGCGATGCCGGTGTAGAGGTAATAACCGAAATATTGAAGCAAGAAGCAGACTGGATAAACAGGCGGTTCTTTACATTTCACATCCAACATAGGCCATACATATTTTTAAAGTGGGCGCAAAGCAAAGATGGCTACATAGCCCCAGAAGGTAAGCAACAAACATGGCTAACCACCGCCGCCAGCAA
>JAFDYM010000174.1 GCA_018267435.1 Bacteroidota bacterium
GTCTAATTTATACCACCATTTGTACAAATCACCATATTCTAGCATTGAACCGATGTTCCTTTTCTCGTTATCAATAAAATTCCAACCTGCCCGGGACAACAATGCAAAAGGACTAATAAATTTACATTTGAAAATTTGCTGCCCATTTTCGTCATGTACAGTAAACCCGCCCCAATAAGTTGTACGCCGTATTTTAAGATAACTTACACTTTCCATATCTATCTCAAAAATACAACTAATCAATCCTAATTCATTATTCTAGATGGCTGTAAAACAATTTCGCTGGCACATTCATTTATGTATTATCATAGTCAATCATAATAACCATAATTAATCAGCGTGCCGTTAGAAAATGAAATAGAAACCCATGCATTCCCGCCCTTCTTTCCGCCTAAGGCCAGTACCTTGGTGCTGGGCACTTTTCCTACGCATGGGCGCAACTGGAAGTTCAATTTCTACTACCCGGGCCGCAGCAATTTCTTTTGGCGCATACTGGGCGATGTATATGGGCACACTTACCAGCACAACACAGGCGATGCCGCCGCCGAGGAGCGCAAGCAGCTTTGCATTAAGCACGGTATAGCATTATCGGATACCGTACTTAGTTGTAAGCGCATAGTAGCAACCAGCTCGAAGGATAGCGACTTGGAGATATGCGAAATGATGCCCTTGGTAGATATGCTGCGCGAGCACAAAAATATCGACACCGTAATACTTACCAGTAGCTCGGGCGAGGTAAGTGCGCACCATCTTTTCTACAAGCATTTGGCGCAGCAGCACATACCTTACTTAGTAGCCGAAACCAAACCACCCATACACGGCAACTTTACGCTGGATGGCAGACTGATAAATGTATATACGCTCTACAGCCCTAGCGGCATCAATATAGGCAGATATAGCATAGCCTTGGAAATGTTTAGGAAGTATTTGCCGAAATGATTTATCGGATTACACCGACATTAATGATTACACAGATTAAATTTTAATCCACGTAAATCAGTTTCATCCGTGTCATCCGCGTTCCATATTTTGTATTCTTCTCTTGCCCAAAATATGTATTTTCGGGGCTGATGAGTGCCCTAGATAATTGGAACCCAGAGAAGCGCGACAAGCCCGACTATTACGATACCGTAAAGTATGTGTATAAGCATATCGAGTTCCATATTTCGGAAGACGAAGCCTATTCAATCCTCAATGCTTTTATCGACCTGTGGGATAACAACGAGGGCAAGCTACTATACGATGAACAGTTGGTGGCGCACGTTACCGAAAAGCTTCAAGATGATTTTACAGTAGTGCTGCCTGGCAAAAAAATACGCCGCGTGGTAGAACTGATAATTGAATACTTGAAGGAAACAGGGCATTATTTTCAAAGCGAGCTATAACCCGATACCGTGAGCAAAGCAAAAGCCTGGCTGTACGCCTTCCGTCTACGAACCCTGCCCCTAGCATTTTCATCTATTATAACCGGTGCCAGTATAGCATACGTGCATAGGTTGGGGCATTTAAACTGGGCGGTGTTTGGTTTGTGTTTACTAACTACTCTCCTATTACAAGTACTAAGCAACCTAGCTAACGACTATGGCGATAGCGAGAAGGGTACCGACAACGATGAGCGCATAGGGCCTAAGCGCGCGGTACAGGCGGGTATGCTATCTTTTAACGAAATAAAGCGCGGCATAATAGTGTGCGTGGTGCTGTGCCTAGTGGCGGGTATAGGCTTGATATACGAAGCCTTTAAAGATGTAAGCATCAATTCATCTATATTCTTTTTTGTGCTTGGCCTAGGCGCCATAGCTGCTGCCATTAAATATACAGTAGGTAAGTCGGCGTATGGCTACCGTGGCATGGGCGATGTATTTGTGTTGTTGTTTTTTGGCTTTGTAGGCGTGTGTGGCAGTTACTACCTAATGGCGCAGCAGCTAAGGTGGGAGGTATTGCTGCCTGCATTTACCATAGGTGCATTTGCCAGCGGCGTGCTTAACCTTAACAACATGCGCGATATGGAAAGCGATGCCAAAGCAGGCAAAATAACCTTAGTGGTACGCCTAGGTTTAGAGAAGGCAAGGAACTACCATAGGTTGTTAATCATATTGGGTTTTGTAGCGGCTGTGGCTTATGTAATTGCCGACTTTAAAAGCAGTATGCAGTTACTTTTCATCATCACTACCCCTCTTTTCCGCAAGCACTTGGTGGCAGTACGCAATGTAGAAAATCGGCGTGATTTCGACCCACTGTTAAAACAACTTGCTATCAGCACGTTCATCTTTTCTATACTATTTGCACTTGGGCAAATAATAGGATTGGCTGAACTAGTGTAGAAAATCCCTTCCCCATTTTGTGTTGCTATTCCTCCCCTAAGTGTGCGGCATTTGTTTTTATGTATGTAAGCATTGATAAAAAGCTAAAAACATAAATTATGTCACGCAAAAAGAACGAACAACAGCAATTACTAAAAGAGCAAGAAGAATTTGATGTAAAGGAAGATGGAACACTAGATACTGCCACGCCTTACAACGAAACACCCGCGCCCACTGGCGAAGATGAACAAGAAGAGCCAGAACTAATTGTAAACCAAACCTATCTTACAGAAGACACGTTGCCAGAAGGCTACGGCGAAGAAGAGCCCGTACACACCATGGCTAGTGCCGAAGAGGAAGAGGGCGATGAATATGAGGAGGAAGAAGGTGAAACTAGTTACGAGGAAGAAGGCGACGGCGAACTAGAAGAAGAAGGCGAGTATGAGTACGAACAAGCAGGAGAGCCAGACGGCAGCAAAATAAGCCTAGTGGTAGACCGCGTGTTGGCATCTATAAAAGATGCGGATGGCAACATTGATAAAGCGCAGATAGCGAAGTATGCAGGTGTAGCAGTGCTAGGCATATATGGCCTTAGCCGCAAAAGCCTGCTAGGCAAAATAATTGTATCGGGTGTTGTAAGCCTATTGGCCAAACAACTGTTAGATAGCAAGGCTGCGCAACAGGAGAGCGAGGTGGATGAGGATGAAGCAGTAGCTGCTTAACAGCAGGCTTGATATAAGCGAAGCGGGGCGTTCGAAAGAAGCCCCGCTTTTTTGTTTTATGCCTTTCATAGTCGGCGTCCTCGCCGACTATTATTGTCTATATACCTGTAACGGTAAACTCTGTTCTGCGGTTTTTGGCTTTGTTTTCGGCGCTATCGTTTGGTGCTACAGGCTTGCTGGCAGCATAGCCTTTGTAGCTTAGGCGCTCGGCGGCTACGCCTTGACTCACTAGGTAGTCATACACGTTCTTCGCACGGTTTTCCGAAAGCTCTAGGTTCTTCTTTTCATCGCCTGTGTTATCGGTATGTCCTCCTATTTCAATGGTAACGCTTGGGTTCTTCTCCAATAGCTTAACCAATACATCCAGTTCGGACTTCGACTCTGATTTCAACTCCGCCTTATCGCTAGCAAAAAACACGTTGTTCAACACCACCTTACCGCCAACCTTTATTTTAGTTAAAGCTATGTTCACCTCATAAGGAGTGCCTTCTTTTACATCCTTCAACGAAATATTTTGTGAGTAGAAAAGGTAGCCATCTTTCATTACAACTACTGCATAGTTTTTACCCGCTGGCAAGGTTGAGAATATCAAGCCGTTATTTTTATCGCCTGATAAAGTGGCGAATAAATTACCCGTTTCTAAGTCGTAAATCTGCGCCGAGGCTACTACTACATTGCGCGTTTCTACATCGTACACATTACCTTTTAAGTACGATGTGTATTCGGGCCTGCTAGTAACAGGCATATCAAACTTGTAGATATCCATTTGACCATACCCGCCTTTCAGTTCAGATGAGTAATAAGCAGTACCACCGTCTGTAGTTACAAATATTGAAACCTCGTAGCCAGAGGTATTAATAGGATACCCAAGATTCTTGGCTTTGCTCCATTTACCATTTGGCAGCTTATAGCTTACATACAAATCGTAATTACCCATACCAGGCCTGCCATTACTTGAAAAGTACAAGGTCTTGCCATCGGGATGTATGTATGGCGACTCATCGTTAAAAGGGCTATTAATGCTATCGCCCATGTTTACAGGCGTATTCCAACCTCCATCAGGCTTAAGGGTTGTCATCCATATATCGCGTTGACCAAGACCACCACTACGTACAGAGCTAAAAAACAAAGTTCTACCATCGGCACTTAAACTAGGCGAACCATCAAAGCCTGGTGTATTAATAGGCGTACCCATGTTATTGGCTCGCTCCCATTTATCATCTACCTTACGAGCAATGTATATATCGGCATTACCCACACCATCGGGCCTATCATAAGCGGTAAAGAACAGATATTTACCGCTGCTAGAAATACACACCGAACCTTCGGCCCCCTCGAAAGTATTGATAGTGCTGCCCAGCGGCTTGCCCTCAGCAAAGCCGTTATTGGTTTTAAGTGCACAGTATATATCCTCGTGTATAAAGCCTCTCTCCTCTTCTAAACGGGTGTAATACATATACTGACCATCGGCAGTAAGGTACGGTCCAGCTTCATTCAAAGGTGTATTCACACCACGATCAATATTTACTGGTTTAAATGGAACCGGATGCGCCATAGCTTCTGGCGCAAACTCGCAGTCGCTTTTTATCTTCTCAGCTAACATCCTATCGCTTGAACTAAGCTTTGGCATTGCAAGAAAACTCTCGATACTGCTTTTAGCTTTTGCGTATTGCTCGCTGCCTACATAGCTTTTGGCAAGCTTCAACTCTATATCGTATAAATAATCTGCCTTTAGCGACTTTACTTTTTCGAATGCCTTTGCCGCCTCCTCATACTGCTTCAAAAAAAACTTATTGTCACCAACTAGCAGCCAACCATCTATAAAGTTTGGCTTCTCCTTTACAGCCAATAAAGCCAACGAATCCGACAATGCCATGTTGCGGCTTATATATGCCATTTCGTAATTTTCCTTAGCACTCCCTTTAACGGTTTCTTTGGTTACTATTTGTGCTGAGGTAGACAATGAAAATGCTGACAAAGAAACAAAAGCAAAAGCTTTGGTAATAGGGCGGTACAGTTGATTCATGCTGGCAGTAGTGGTTCTATATTTTCGTTAAGGTACGTTCAGGTATTTGTGTATCTGCAGCGATATTTCCCATTGCTGGTGCTGCTTTACATAATCAATTATCATAGGTGTCGCCACCTCCCTATTGCTCCACTCGGGTTGCAGATACAACTTGCAGCTAGCATTTGTTTTAGCTGCATACTCTTCGGCAAACCTAAAATCGTTTCTATGATAAACTATTGCTTTCAATTCATTAGCTGCTTGCAGGCACTCATCAAGTGGCAGCTTAAAGCGCTTAGGCGATAGGCATA
>JAFDYM010000175.1 GCA_018267435.1 Bacteroidota bacterium
TCAATCAATGGCAGTTGATGTGACGATCAAAAAGAGCGATCTCATAATTGAGATCCCTTCCAAAAGGAAATCAAGAGGTTCCTTTCTTTGATCCGCCTAGGACTCCAAATCCTAGGCTTTTTTATTTTATAACCCCTTATGGACTGCAAATATCAATACTTATTTGCAGTTCTGCAAACATTATTTACAATTCTTCATTTTTATTTTCTAACTATTTAATAATCAACTAAAAAAATTCTTTTCTGAATTCTTTTCTGAATTCTTTTCTGAATTCTTTTCTGAATTCTTTTCTGAATTCTTTTCTGATTTCTTTTCTGATTTCTTTTCTGATTTCTTTTCTGATTTCTTTTCTGATTTTTCTTCATTCTTCTGCTCATCCAAGTCTTAAGCGCAGCATGACTTAGAAGTTGGAATAATAGCAAGTCTCAAGTCTTGCAAGCAAGCTAGGCTCCACAGAACAAACGCCCGTGGGACGCAGCAGTATGAGGTAGGGCGGCAGCACCGCGCCTAAGAACAGTAAGCAATTAAAAGCAAGTATACAGTAGGCAATGACACACTTTTGTGGGCAGGGGATTGCTTCGCTGCGCTCGCAATGACAGCATAAAAAAGGCCGAGCGTGTGCCCGACCTTCATTATCATTTCTATTTAAGCTCTGTGTTCTCAGTGCCTCTGTGCGAAACCAGTATTAGTTTAAACTAGCTAAGCTCTGTTCCAATATTGCTATCTTCTGCAGGGCGTCTTCGCGCTTTTTCTTTTCGCCTTCCAGTACTTCGGCTTTGGCATTGGCTACAAATTTTTCGTTGCTCAGTTTTTTATCTACCGATGCCAGGAAACCTTTAGCGTATTCCAGTTCCTTCTGTAGTTTGTCCTTCTCACCTGCTTCGTCGGCTACCTCGCCAGTGCTTACAAAGAATTTGTAACCCTTCGCTATGAATGCCTTCGCGCCTTTTACGTCTTCTGTAGTTTGGGCATAAGCACCTACGCGGGCTAGTTTCACTATCTTGCTGGTAAAGGCATCGAAGCTGATAGCATCGGTACCTGTATAGGCTACGTCAACTGTTTCGGTGTTCTTTTTGCCAGCCTTGGCGCGTATGTCGCGTATATTGGTTATAATGTCGAACGCCAGAGTAGCTTCGGCTATCAGGGCCTCGTTAACCGCGCCCGCCTTAGGGTACTCGGCTAAGCATATACTGCTGCCAGTACGTTCTTGCAGCGAGTGGTAAAGTTCCTCGGTAATGAACGGCATAAACGGATGCAACAAGGCAATGGCCTTATCGAATACTTCGATGGTTTTGTTGTAGGTGTATGCGTCTATCGGCTTTTGATAATCTGGCTTGATTAGCTCTAAGTACCAGCTGCAGAAGTCATCCCATATAAACTTGTACAAGGTCATCAAAGCCTCGCTTAGGCGGTAGCTTTGGAACGATGCATTCAGTTCGATGATAGTCTGGTTCAAGCGGCTTTCAATCCACTCTATCGCCACTTTGTTCTCAGCGTTTTCGCCTTCAGTTACTTCCCAACCTTTTATCAAACGCAACACGTTCCATAGCTTGTTGTTGAAGTTACGGCCTTGCTCGCACAGCTTTTCATCGAACAATATATCGTTACCCGCAGGCGAGCAAAGTAGCATACCCATACGCACGCCATCGGCGCCATACTTGGTTATCAAGTCAAGTGGGTCGGGCGAGTTGCCCAGGCTCTTGCTCATTTTGCGGCGCAGTTTATCGCGCACTATACCTGTGTAGTACACGTTCTTGAAAGGCTTCTCTCCTCTCCACTCGTAGCCTGCCATTATCATACGCATTACCCAGAAGAACATAATCTCTGGCGCTGTTACAAGGTCGTTGGTTGGGTAGTAGTAGTTAATGTCCTTGTTGTTCGGGTCTTTAAAACCATCGAACACGCTGATAGGCCATAGCCAAGATGAGAACCAGGTATCAACTACGTCCTCGTCCTGTGTTATCTTATCGGTACCTGCTTTGGCGACCGCTTCTTCGCGTGTTTTAGCTATGGCAACTAGGTCGCCTGCCTCGTTGTACCAAGCAGGTATTTGCTGGCCCCACCATAGCTGGCGGCTGATGCACCAATCTTTGATGTTGTCTATCCAGTGCTTGTAGGTGTTCTTCAAGTTGCTTGGGTAGAACTGTATCTCGTCCGTCATTACATCTTCCAATACCTGCGGGTTGCGCTCCATAAACTTCTTCATGTCGACAAACCACTGCAATGATAGGCGCGGCTCAACCACGGCATTGGTACGCTCGCTGCGGCCTACTTTGTTGATGATGTCTTCGGTCTTTATCAGCAAGCCATCCGCCTCTAGCTGTGCAGTAGCCAGTTTGCGCGCCTTAAAGCGGTCCTCGCCTACATATATACCTACCACCTCGGCAATAGTACCATCGGCATTGAAAACATCAATCACCTGTAGGTTGTGCTTCTTGCCTATCTCGTAGTCATTGGTATCGTGCGCAGGGGTTATCTTCAAGGCACCTGTACCGAATTCTATCTCTACATATTCATCGGCTATTACGGGCACCTCGCGGTTAACCAAAGGCACTATTACCGTTTTGCCCACTAGGTGCTTGTAGCGCTCATCGTTCGGGTTAACGCACA
>JAFDYM010000176.1 GCA_018267435.1 Bacteroidota bacterium
CAGGTAGCGGCGAACCCACTATGGGGTTGCCATTTATACCTACTACATTGGGGTTAGGGTAGTTGCCCGTCAAGTCGCCCCCTGCCGCGCCTAGCGTACCCGTACCAGTTGGACCTGGAGGGCCTTGTGCCCCTTGCGCACCAGTAGGGCCAGGTACACCTTGCAAACCTATTACCCCTTGTGGGCCTATCGGACCTGTTGGCCCAGTATTGCCCATAGCACCTGTGGCACCGTTTAAACCCGGTGTACCCATTAAGCCTGTAGGCCCGGTTGCACCTGGGCTACCAGTAGCGCCTGCCGCGCCAGTTGGCCCGGCTATGCCCATGCTACCCGTAGGCCCCGTGGCTCCGATTTGGCCATCGTTACCGTTTGCACCAGTTGGTCCTGTTACTCCATTCTGTCCATTGGCGCCTGTAGGGCCTGTGGCACCACCACCTACACCTGCCGTACCAGTAGCACCCGTAGCCCCAGTGTTACCTTGGGCGCCATCGGCTCCAGTTGGGCCCGTAGCACCCCTTACACCATCGGCACCTGTAGCCCCAGTTATACCCTGTGCACCTTGTGCGCCAGCAGCACCCGCTATGCCTGTACTACCAGTTGGGCCAGTAGCTCCTCCACCTGTGCCGCCTACACCTGTAGGGCCTGTAGCACCTTGCGGCCCCATTGGGCCAGGTGCGCTGTTAGCTGCAAACAAGGCATAGGGTACACTCATCAGTTGGCTAGTACCCATATCAGTATAACTTCCTGTATTGTTTATATCTACTTCTATTTGCAAATATTTGGCTCCGCTAGCCCAGTTAACAATGCCAAGATTATTGGACAGGCCAATTTGCAGGTTAACCAAGCCATGCTGGTTAACAGTTGTATTTTGATTTTCGGTAAATACTACCACGCCATTGGCCGTAATGTTGTGGATACTGAAACGGATGCCCACAGGCGTGCCGGCAGCTACAATTTGCCCACTGGCATTCCGCACCACGGCTTGATAATTGATATATTGCGGAGCTTGTGCATATGTACAGGCGCAACTAAGCATCACCAACATTAGGGTGTAGAGTGTTTTCATAGGTATGGATAATAGATAATGAATATCTAAATCAAAATTAATTAATAGATACTGGATAAGGAAATCTTTTTAAAAGATAGGTAAATACTTCCCATTACCTCTATGTAACCTTTTTTGAGGGCTTTATGAGGGGTAAATATTTATCAAACACTTTAAAATCAGATGATTACATGTTATTTTTGATATAAAATATAGGCAAAACGTGTAACCTTTTTGGTAACGTTCCGCGGATTTGAGGAAAAGGATTTAGACCGATTTTCGTTAAACTTGTGGCGAGTAGCGGGCTTGTCCTGAAAAAGCGGCATACTGACAAAAAACTGTTTTTAAACAGGTATTTGCAATTTCAATTAAAATATGCCATATTTGCACTCCCAAAATAAAAATGTCATGTCTAAAGTTTGTGAATTAACCGGTAAGCGCCCAATGTCTGGTCACTACGTTTCTCACTCGAACCGTAAAACCAAGCGTAAGTTTTTACCTAACTTAAAGAAGAAAAGGTTCTATATACAAGAACTTGATGAGTGGGTAGAGCTTAAAGTGTCAGTTTCTGCGCTTCGCACTATCAACAAAAAAGGTATCTATCCATACCTAAAAGAGCTTAGCAAGAAAGGCGATATCAAATTAAACTAATTAAGAGAAAAGTAATACAGCCATGGCAAAGAAAAGCAAAGGCAACCGCATACAGGTTATATTGGAATGCACCGAGCAAAAGGAAACTAATGTTCCGGGTACAAGCCGCTACATGACGTACAAAAACCGTAAAACTACAACTGAAAGGTTGGAGCTACGCAAGTACAACCCAAATTTGAAGAAAGTAACTGTTCACAAAGAAATTAAATAAGGAGAGCTACCATGGCAAAAATTTCAAAGAACGCGAGGACTGACCGTCAGACCGCTGTAGGTTCAAAAGACTACGTTAAGGTAATAAAGGCCGTAAAAGGCAAAACCAATAACTATTCTTTCCTAGAGAAGATAGTGCACAAAGACAAAGTGCAGGATTTTCTTGCTGGCAAAGAGTAATTCAATGTATTTGAAAGAAATTTCAAACGGGCATCTTTCTCATAAGAGAGATGCTTTTTTTGTTTAATACCAGTGAAGCCTTAAACCCTATCACTGGCCTAGTGAAACAAGCAATTTATGGGATTATTTGACTTTTTTACCAAAGACAAGAAGGAAGACCTAGACAAAGGTTTGGAGAAAACCAAGGAAGGTTTCCTATCGAAGATAAGCAAGGCCATAGCTGGTAAAAGCACGGTGGACGAGGAAGTGCTCGACAACCTGGAGAACGCCTTGATAGCCTCGGATGTGGGCCTGCAAACCACTATAAAAATTATAAAGCGTATAGAGGCGCGTGCTGCTGCCGATAAGTACGTTACCACGGGCGACCTTAACCAGCTTATAAAGCAGGAAATGGAAGCCATACTTGCCGAGAACAAGAACGAGGACCTTACCAACTTCGATACGCCGGCAGGCAAACAGCCTTATGTAATAATGGTGGTGGGCGTAAACGGTGCGGGCAAAACCACTACCATAGGTAAGCTAAGCCACCAGTTTAAAAAGAACGGCAAGAAGGTGCTGCTAGGCGCTGCCGATACATTCCGCGCAGCGGCCATAGACCAGCTAGACGTATGGGCTACCCGCGCAGGTGTAGAGATAGTAAAAACACAGATGAATGCCGACCCTGCTGCTGTTGCGTACCAAACCCTTGAGCGTGGTATAGCAATGGGCGCTGATGTGGTGATAATAGATACCGCGGGCCGCTTGCACAACCGTGTGGACCTAATGAACGAGTTGACCAAAATACGCCGTGTAATGCAGAAGCTGATACCCGATGCTCCGCACGAGGTATTGCTAGTGCTTGACGGTAGCACAGGCCAAAACGCCATGGAGCAAGCCAAGCACTTTACGGCCGCTACACAGGTAACAGCACTGGCCATTACCAAACTAGACGGTACTGCCAAAGGCGGCGTGGTATTGGGTATATCCGATCAGTTCAATATACCCGTAAAGTACATAGGTGTAGGCGAACAAATAGACAAGCTACAGGTGTTCAATAAGAAGCTGTTTGTTGACACATTATTCAATCTGAAGTAAACTTCAGATTGGATTACTCCGATTTTAAATTGATTACGCAGATATAAGATGGCGGAAATAGTTCGCGACCCTGTAACCGAAAAGATAATTGCCTGTTGCTATGAGGTGCATAATGCTTTAGGTCCGGGTTTTCCTGAAAGAATATACCACTATGCGTTAATCAATTGTTTAACTGATCGAGGTGTTCAATTTGAAAGTGAGAAAGAGTTTGATGTTCATTTTAATGGCAAGCGAATTGGTTCCTTTCGCTGTGATTTGTTTGTAGTAGGAACGGTAATAGTAGAGCTAAAGTCGGTAACGGGAATCATGCCCTTGTTATTCCGCAACCAGTTAATTTCGTACCTCAAAGCATCGGGTATAAAAACTGGCTTATTAATCAATTTCGGCAATGCAAGTTGCGAGATAAAAAGAGTTTCTGTTTAGGTTGTATTATCTGTGAAATCTACTTTCATTGTAATCCCTAATAATCTGTGTAATCATATATATGAAGACAAAGGCAATAAAGCGCGACAAAGTATCAGTTATCACATTAGGTTGTAGCAAGAATCTAGTGGATAGCGAGGTGATGATGAACCAGCTGCAACATGGCGGCTACGATGTGCAGCACGATAAGTGGAACAAAGGCCGCAACATAGTAATAGTAAATACTTGTGGTTTTATCGATAAGGCTAAAGAGGAATCGATAAATACCATATTGGAATATGCCGATGCCAAAAGCAATGGCAAAATAGAGAAGCTATACGTAACTGGCTGCCTTAGCCAGCGCTATAAAGATAACTTGGAAGAAGAAATACCTGAGGTAGATGCTTTCTTCGGTACTATGGAACTACCGCGCTTGCTTAAGACTTTGAAGGTAGATTATCAGCATGAACTGGTAGGCGAAAGGCTGTTGACTACGCCCTCGCACTATGCGTACATGAAAATATCGGAAGGTTGTAACCGTACCTGCTCTTTCTGCGCCATACCGTTGATGCGCGGCAAGCACGTTAGCCGCCCAATGGAAGAACTGGTGGCGGAAGCCAAGAAGCTAGCCAAGCAAGGTGTAAAGGAGATAATGCTGATAGCACAGGAACTTACCTTTTATGGTTTGGATATTTACAAGAAGCGCCGTCTGCCTGAGTTGTTGAAGGAGCTATCGGACGTAGAAGGCATAGAGTGGATACGCTTGCACTATGCTTATCCGGCGCAGTTCCCTATGGAGATAATAGATGCCATAGCCGAGAACCCGAAGGTGTGCCACTACCTAGATATGCCATTGCAGCACGCGGCAGATAATATACTAACGAGCATGCGCCGCAACATTACCAATGCCGATACCCGCGCATTGATACATAAAATACGCGAACGCGTACCCGATATAGCCATACGCACCACCATGCTGGTGGGCTACCCCGGCGAGACCGAGCAAGACTTTGAAGACTTGAAGCAATTCATTACCGAAATGCGTTTCGACCGCTTGGGTGTGTTTACTTATAGCCACGAAGAGGATACCCGCGCACACATTATAGCTAACGATGTACCTGAAGAACTGAAGGAAGAACGCGCAGCCGAACTAATGAGCGTGCAAGAGGAGATAAGCCGCGAACTGAATCAATTGAAAGTAGGCAAAACCTTCAAGGTGTTGTTCGACCGTAAGGAAGGCGGCTACTTTATTGGCAGAACCGAATTCGATTCGCCAGAGGTAGATAACGAAGTACTGGTAGATGCCAAGAAGTACTACGTGCGCATAGGCGATTTTGCCAATGTAAAAATAACCAGTGCCGAAGAGTTTGACTTATACGGCGAGGTAGTAGAATAACCTTCAAGAGCTATAAAACGAAAAAGGGATTGAGTGCTTTACTCAATCCCTTTTTATATGTTGTGTAACTAGTTTAAATAAAAAGTCCGGGCAAGTATCCCATATCGCACCGCTCAACCGCGTACCTTTGCTTGGTTTCCCATCTGGAGGAGTAAGCAGGAGCTGGTCGTATAAGACTCACCCGGACGGCAAATATACTTACTTCTTTATCAATTCAAAATGCAGTGCTTGAAAAATTATTTGAGTACTGATAAAACGAAAAAGCGAAGGCTATTGCCCTCGCTTTTATAATGTGTATTCTGCTTATTATCTATGGTACGAATAGCACTTCGTACTCGTAGGTTATATCTTTCTTCTCGTTCGCAGCTAGCTTCACTTCCCACTTTATATCGGTGTTAGGGTTTTGATTGTTGTATATGCTGCGCTTAGGGGTGGTCTTCGCACTGTCTTTAGTTACAGTAACAGTACCGTTCACGTTCTTGATTATGGTTACGGTTACTTCCTTGTTCTGGTAGTTGGCTATGTTCACCGTGCCCTTAATAGTTACCTTGCTGTATATCTGCTTGCCTATCTTCTTGGCATTGTCTTCGCGGCCTTTTTCTTCTTCGGTGTTCTTCATTACTATATCTACAGCTTTGCTTAGGCGGATGCTAGTACTTGCACCTGCAGGTGTATACTTCAGCTCATCTTGCGCTACAAACTGGTCTTTCTCGTTCACCACCATTATAGATGCTGTGGTGAAAGGAACAGTAGATGTATTCTTCAATTCCAACGAGTGGAACACGTCGTAAGTTTGGTCGTTATCGGGCACAAAGCGGTTGCTGAAGTAGTTGGTGTTATCGTATATAGTGCCTTCATACTTGTCCTTGTACTCGGCATTGCCTGCAAATATGGGGTATACGCCTTTGGCCTTGTATGGTAAAGTAACCTTACCTAGCTTGTATATATACATATCGCCAGCCTTCTCGCCTTCGGTACTATAGTTCTCATCAAAGTAACCATCAGCTGACTCAGCTACAGCATACGTGCCCTTCATCATGGCATTAGCTTGCATATAAGCACGTGGTGCGGCTGCGCCTATGTTATCAATGGTTAGATAATCGTAAGTCATAGGGTCAGCCTTGTCGCTATACTTCATTTGCGGTGCGCCTACTACCAGTTCCACCTCGGCATCTTTCAGGTCTTCGGTTTCGTTCTCTAGCGTAGCCTTCATTTCTATGCGCGCGTTCTTGTCATCCTTTAGGCGCAGGTAGTAGCTAGGTAGCCAGTTAATGCCTCCCGTCATGTATATCTCCTGTAGCTGCATGTTGTCGGCAGGCTTATCGGGGCGCAGCACTATCATGCGCTTTATGCTATCGCCCATATAGTAGGCTATTGGGTCTTCTTTAAAGTCGGCTTGGTATATGCTGCCTTCGTTTAGTATCAAGGTATTGCCCTTATCGGTAGCAAACTTTATGATGCCGTTACGTTGGTCGTAGTTGGTTATTTTGCCCGTAGCAGTTTTATCTATACCCTGTGTAGGGGTGTATGATATGGTTACACTTTTGTTGATGTTGCCCGCTAGGTACTGCTGCACAGTTTTGCTGGCCAACTGCTTCTTCAAAGTATCATCGCGGAACACAATGCTCTTAACGGCATTGTCTTTACCGCTACCTATAAAGTAGGTGCCGAACAATGTTCTATCGGGTATAGGCAAGGTTACGTTGCCGTTCTTTACTGGGGCAGTGCCTTCCTTTACTACCAATG
>JAFDYM010000177.1 GCA_018267435.1 Bacteroidota bacterium
AGCAATGGGATAAGTGCTGCGGCAAATACAATGGGGAAATTTAGTTCCATACTATTGGGGGTTTTAGTGTACCCTAATGTACGAAGTGTTTTAACAAAGCAAAGAATTTAGAAATGCACAATAAAACCTGTTGTACTACAGGCTAGACTAATTAATAAACCCAGCTATCCTACCTACGTTCCAAATGTTCATGAACCAAGGGCTGTATTTATTCTTCTTGGCTTCCTGCTCTTCCCTGTTCCAAAAGTGTAGTTGGCTTACGGTGTATAGGTAACCGAAGTGGTAACTGGTATGGTCCCATGCCCGGGTGGCTATCAACTCAAGCGGATAGCGGTAATGCGGCTCGCGGCGCTTTACTATTTCCAATGCTTTGCTGCGTACTGCTGCTGCGCTATCTAACAGTGCCGTTCCGTCAAACTTCTGTTTGTTCAGCTTGGCTTCGCGGTAGCTCAATATATATTTCAACACATAATAGCGGTGCTGCGCACGTAGGCCCGTTATTTCTATGCCATCTATCCATTCCTGTACTATGGTGTCGTAAGTTTTGTTTTTGCCCATGGTGCTTTTTAGCTCGGCTACCTGCGTGGCAGTGCCTGCGCTAAAGGCCGTCAGTTGCGGCAGTATGCGGTTCTTAACCTCATTTACTTCAGCCTGTGTAGCCTTGCGCTGTAGTAGCTTGTACGATACCTTCGGGCGCGGGTGGTATTCATCGTTCAATGCATCCAAACCTATTTCATCGGTTATGGTCATGGCGGTCATATACTGCATCAGAGTGCTATCCTTTAAGTACTGTTGCTGTAGGGCAAGGCTAGCCTTAAAGGCATCCTGCGTTTTGTTGGCATTGCTTAGTTCATTGGCATACATGGTTGGTGTACGCTCCTGCAATACGCCATTCGTTACGTGCCTCCAGCTCCAGCGCGCTATGCTCCAGTCGAACAGGTAATAGCCCCACTCCCAACCACTACTGAAGGTAATGTGCCCAGGCACACCATAAGCCACGCAGGTATCTATATCGCTTAGCCTTGCACTTAGGTATGGCAATAGCATCATCGGCACCGAATTATCGAACGTTACCCAATACGCCGATTCAGGGTAATACCACGTTTCCCTAATCTTCATTTGGTCTTTCAAAAACTGAAACTGGTGCTGTTGGTTTTTATTGCGGTACACAGGGGCGTTCTCCTCCGTCATATCATAAAACATAACCGTGTGCGATAGCACGCCACGCTGCCTATCCAATGCTATTGAGGCGCTATCCCACTCAAAGCCTTTCTTCTTATGACCAATTTCGTTTTCATGCTTCACCACGTGCTGGCGGCCCATTAGTTTAGTACCATCGGTATTATCCAATAGCCATTGTATTATCTGCTGGCGCAGGGCTTCTTTTTTGCGGTAGTTACCTGCTATAAATTCTGCTGTGCTAAACTCCATGTTTATCACATCCCAATCAGCTTGCATCAACCACACCAGGCTTTTCTCTACCTGCTTCTTCTTGCCCGTATTGCTTTTGTATAATTGGAACGTCTTCTGCTGTATCATGTGCAGCGATAGGTCAACCGCCGCTATCAGTCCGCGCGAATGGATATAGTCCACTATCTGCTTACTGTGTTGCGGCCATACCTTGCGGTCAATGCTCTCTAGCAAGCAAAACTCGAAGTAGTTCTGCCCGTTGCGCGCTAGCCAATTGATGTATTCCTTCACATCTTCCAAAGCGTGCGGCAGGTTGCCATCGTGTAGTTGCTCTGTCAACTCGGTGTGGTGCTGTGTATGTAGGTGGAATCCCTTCTTATCGAACAAGGCCTTAGCCTGCCATTTAAAATCTTGCAAGGGCCATACGGTAAACTGTGGTATCAAAGTATTGCGCGGGTGATAGAATTTAAAGCCCAGCTTCTCCTGCAATAAGCCATACAAGCCAAAGCTTACGCCTTGCCAACTGGCTGTTTTTAACTCAAGGGTTATGTGCGGGCCATTGGTGTACTGCACCCAATCATAATCATGCTGCGGATAGTTCTTGTATGGGAATGTAGCTTGTCTAGCAAAACTGTTAGGCTGCGCTGCCACCTGTGGGTCTATACTAGGTAAGCGCAACTGCACTAGGGCAGTGGTATCGTTAACCGTTACATTGCACTTGCAGGCTTGTTTTAGCAGGCCCTGCACATCCTGTATAGTGATGGCGGTTATGCTAGTATCTAGCAATGCCTTGGGTGCAATAATTGAGATAGAAGTTTGTGCCTGCGCGCATATTACAGCCAAGCAAATGGTAAAGGTTAGGTATAGGCTTTTCACATGCGTGAAGGTAGGAAAAGAATGTTATTTGTATTGTAACGGGTTACTTTGCCACAGATTATATACAAATGACAAAATGATAATGAGAAGATTTGACATTGGCACTTGCTTTTACATTTAAACCTTTGCGGCTCTTTGCGTCTTCACTTCGCGCCCTCTGCGTGAAACTGTATTTTCTTTACCAAGCTAGGTTCAACAGTATGTACGCGCGCTGCGCGAAGTAGTATGAGATATGCGCTATAGCACCGAGCCTAAAAATTCAGCCTCCACAACACATCGGGGAAGAAGCCCATTTGGTACACGTAGTTTATTTGCCCTGTGCGTGGGTTATACCGCGCTTGGAAAACGTTCTTGCGGAAGGTACAGTTCTGGAAGTCGAAGAACAGGGTTTGGCTTAGCTTGCCTTTCTTGCTGTTCATGCGTATGCCTATCTTAAAATCCAGACGCATATAGTATGGGTACTGCTTGGTGTAGGCCTGGCTGGTTATCAGCACCTCTTGCCCGCTAGCTACCGATGCAGCACTGTCTATAGGCGTGTACCACCTACCGCCACTGGTGGCAAAGCGCAGGTCAAGCGTTACGGCATTGCGTTTCTTTTTACCTACGCGGAACTCCTTACCTGCAAGGAAGTTGACAATGTAGCGGTTGTTGAAAGCAGTGTTGCGCCACACGCCATCGCTACCCTTGTATTTACTATCAAACACAGATACGGTCAACAAACCATAGTAACCCTTGCTGAAGAATTTCTCCAAGGTAAACTCAGCACCATAGTTGCGGCCAAAGCCTGCATTGGTTAAAAAGCCACGGTCAGGGTAAGTAAAGTCTGCTCCTGTATTCAATATACTAAAGCTGCTTGCTGTACGGTCAACTGGTGCGCCTGTTATAAACTGTATGTAGGGTTCTATCTTTATACGCCAGTCGCTGGCTAGCTTAGCATCGTAGGCTAGTACTAGGTGGTGCGCGCGCGTAAAGTCTAGCTGCATGTTGCTCTCGTCGTAGCCGCCATTGGTAAGCGGCGTGCGGTAAAAGTATACAGGCAGCGGCTGCATTTGCGAGTGCCAACCGTAAGCAAAAGTTAAGGTATGCTTAGGGTGCGGTTGCACGCTTATAGCCGCACGCGGCTCTATGCTATAGCTACCGTTATTAGTAAGTAGCTGCCCATGCAAACCAAAGTTGAACGTTACTATCTCTACAGGCTTGTATTGAAACTGTGTAAATGGCTGCAACATAGCCAGCACACCGTTAAAGTTGCGTTGCTGTTTCCAGTCGGCGCTGTTAAGGCGGCTATCGGTTTTTACATATAGCCAGTATAACTCAGTAAGCATACCTGCACGCATGCTTAGCTTGGCGCTAAACTTACGGTTGTAAAAACTGTTCAGGCGGAACACGGTGTTATAGTCGCGGCCCTTTACGCTAAGCCTGCGGTTAATGGTATCGGGGTAGTCGTATTGGTCGAGCAAGGCAGCACTAGTACTCATCGAAAACACCGTGCGCACATAGCCATTCTTGCCTGCTATTATATTATGCCTTAGGCCTATGGTACCAAAGCCGCTCTTCACATATTGGTCGGTGTAAGGGTCGGCAAAAAGGTCCTGATCGCTTATCTTCTTACCTATAAAATTTATGTTGCTATAAGCGCCTATACCGAATATGCTAAACTTACCTAGCTTAGGTTTAGTAGGCAGGTCGAATTTAAAACTCAGATCCTGATAATAGGGCAAGGCCGCCGTACCTATAGGCAACTTTAATGCACCTGCCAGTGCTGCGAAAGAGTAACGGTAGCTTACCAAATAACTGCTGCTTTGCTTCTTCGTTAGCGGACCTTCAGCCAATACCTCCAAACCGCTAAAGGCAGCTATCTGCACCATAAACTCATGCTTCTCTGTGTTGCCGCTTCTAAAGCCCAAATCGAACACAGCGCTATTGGTATTGCCATATTCAGCCGCAAACGCCCCCGTCATAAAGTCGCTGTTCTTAAGCATGTTGGTGTTCAAGGCACTTACCGGTCCACCCGATGTACCAAGGGTGCTAAAGTGGTTAGGGCTAGGCACAGGTATGCCCTCTATGCGCCACAGCACTGCCGAGGGCGAGTTGCCGCGCACCACTATATCGTTCCGAGAGTCGTTGCTGGTAGCCACCCCTGCAAAGTTCGCCGCCAAGCGCGCCACATCGTTGCGGCCACCGCTGTAGCGCGTTACTTCATCCATGCTAAAGGTGCGGGCACTTACAGCGCTAAACTCATTATTGGCGCGGTCTTTCTTGGCTTCGGCAGTTATCTCTACTGTACCTAGGCTGCTTACATTCTCCTCTAGCTTTACTTCTAGTATGGTTTGCTTGCCCGCTACTACTAGTATTTCGGGTATGGTTTGCGGTTTGTAGCCCAGGTAAGTTATTACAAAGGTTTGCCTACCGTGTGGCACGCTAAAGCTAAACTTGCCGTATTGGTCGCTAGTGGCGCCTAGCGGAGGGTTACTGTTCAGCAAAATAACATTGGCACCTTCTAGGGGCAGTTCGCTTACCTTATCTATTACCGTACCGCTTACCACCTGCATTTGGTCGGCACCCACTTGCGCACTCGCGCATAGGGCAGTAAGCATTAATAGCGCTATGGTTAATAGTTGTTTCATTCGGGGGCTGCAAATATACAGTATAGGCTAACAATCGGGTAACGATTAAGTTTAATAGTTAGCTATTAAGGAGCTAATTTAACGTATAGCCCATACCCATATACGCCGATATACCCATATTCTTACTGTACGGCCGTGCATGTTTTATGCTACTAAGTATTTTGGGGCCATACTGTTGCGCGCTGCTCAAAGGTAAGCGCGCCACGCGCCTACAGCCTGTGGGCATTTTACACTTCGGGGCGTTTGCTGCCAAGCAAGCCAAGCTAGGCTCCATAGTATGAGCGTCCCGATAATCGGGACAAAGCAGTAGGAGACACACGCTGCCGTACCCGCGCCAAATATTTTTTGTATTTAATCTGCTAATCCCTGCCCGAAAGGACAGATGTTAATCTTGCAAGGCGGGTGTGGCTAAAGTATTTTTCATAAAAAAGAAACCAAAAGGTTTCCTATATTTGCAACCTAAAGGTTACATAATATATGCGCAGAGATGTTTTTCAGGCCATAGCCGACCCTACCCGCAGGGAGATACTGAATATGCTATCGTACCAGCCCATGAACGTAAATACTATAGCGGAGAACTTTGAGGTGAGCCGCACGGCGGTGTACAAGCACATGAAGATGCTAAGCGAGTGTGGGCTTATAGTAGTTACGCAGCAAGGCCGCGAGCGCTACTGCGAGGCGCGCTTGGAACAACTAAGCGAAGTAGCTACTTGGGTGGAGCAATACCGCAAGCACTGGAGCATGCAGCTTGATAGCCTAGAGCAATACCTAGATACATTACAAACCAAAAAGAAAAGCAATGGCAAACGCAAAAAATGAAGTACTGATAACGCGCATCATCAATGCGCCTCGGGAACTGGTGTACAACGCATGGACCAAGCCCGAACACTTAATGCAATGGTATGCACCAACAGGCTGCACCATCCGCTTTGCGCTATTGGATATAAAGCAAGGCGGCAAGTATTTGTCGTGCATTACCATACCCGATGGCAAGGAATGCTGGTGTGTAGGCGAATACCTAGAGATAATACCGAACGAGAAGATAGTACAAACCATGGCAGTAAGCGATGGCGAAGGAAAGCGTATAAGCGCTATTGATGCAGGTATGGACAAAGATTGGCCCGATGAAACGGTAGTAACCGTAACTTTTGAAGATACTACCGATGGCAAGACCAAGCTAACCCTACACCAAACCGTAAATGAAGACCTAGCCAAGCGCACAGGCGCACACCCTAGCTGGTTGATAATGTTCGATAGAATGGAAGACTTGTTGCAGAAGAGTTCGAGCTAAAATTTATTTGCCACGAAGACGCAAAGACACGAAGGAATACTAAGTTCTTATTCTTACTTTGTGTCTTCGTGTCTTTGTGGCTATAATCAATCCCCATGTCATCTCAATTATCTCGCATCGTACATATCATTAAGCAATCGCTAAGCGGCGAGGAGCAGGACTATACCCAAGGCAGTATACCGCGCGCGGTGTTTCTGCTAGCCGTACCCATGATACTGGAGCTAAGCCTAGAGAGTGTGTTTGCTGTTGTAGATATGTTCTTTGTAAGCAAGCTGGGCGAAAATGCCATAGCTACAGTAGGGCTAACGGAGTCGTTCATTATGATAGTGTATTCACTTGCTATTGGTTTAAGCACTGCGGCTACTGCCATAGTAGCTAGGCGCATAGGCGAAAAGAACCCCGAAGCTGCAGCGCAGGTGGGTGCGCAGTCCATCATTATATCGGTTATAGCTAGTATAGTTATAAGTGTATTAGGTGTGGTGTTTGCAAGCGATATACTGCGCATAATGGGTGCTAAAGAAGACCTAGTGCGCGAGGGTGCTATATTCACACAGATAGCTTTTGGCGGTAGTATATCTATTATGCTCATCTTCCTCATCAACGGTATATTCCGTGGTGCGGGCGATGCTGCCATGGCCATGAAAAGCCTGTGGATAGCTAGTTTGATGAACATAGTGCTGTGTCCTATCTTTATCCACTTCTTTGGTTTGAAGGGCGCAGCTATAGCAACAGTAATAGGCCGCAGTAGCGGTGTGGTGTATCAGTGCTATCATTTGTTTAAGGGCAGTGGCATACTTAAGTTCTACCAAAAGTATTTCAGGTTCGATGGGGCTATTGTAAAGTCGATAATAGACGTGGCATGGCCTGCTACCTTTCAGTTTTTAATAGCCAGCGGCAGTTGGATAGTACTAACGCGCCTAGTAGCCGAAACAGGCGGTACACATGCCTCGGCGGGTTACCAGATAGCATTCCGCTGCTTTGGCTTTTTTATGTTGCCTGCATGGGGATTGAGCAATGCAGCTGCCACCTTGGTAGGGCAAAACCTGGGTGCCAAGCACCACGACCGCGCCGAGCAAAGTGTATTGGTAACTGCCAAGTACAATGCCATATTCATGGCCTTTGTAACGGTGGTATTCCTGTTCTTTGCACCGCCCATTATACACGTGTTTACTAAAGACCCACTGGTAGCGCCCTACGGCATACTTGCCTTACAGATAGTAGGTGCGGGCTATATCTTTTATGGTGTAGGCATGGTAATGATACAAGCCCTAAACGGCGCAGGCGATACCAAGACACCCACCTACATCAACATAGTAGGCTTCTGGCTGTTTCAAATACCATTTGCATACCTGCTGGCCAAGGGCTTTAGCTTAGGCCCTAAAGGGGCTTTCATTGCCATACCTGTGGCAGAGTCGCTAATGGCTATTATAGCTTTCTATTATTTCAAGAAAGGGAAGTGGAAGAGTGTGGAGGTGTAGCGGTTATGTGTTTGGATAATCAGGTGCAAATCCTTCGCGCTGAATAATGGCTGCTACAGCCTTTGTGTTTTCAATCAAATTAACAGCCTGCGATAGTTTGCTAATAGGAATGCAAATACTTATACCCCCAAAATCAAAATCGGCCTGGTATTGTTTTAGCTCCTTTTGTAGTCGTTGGTAATTATCTTTCCCTATTTCTTTGGGTATAAAACGAAACAAGATGATAAGGTTTTGCTCTCTGTTAACCTTTGCATCAATCTCTACAGGATAACCTGCAATAACTCCTTTAGCTATGTAGGAAGTGAAGTTCCAATTAGAGTCTGCATTAACTACACTTAGTGAAAAGTTCATGTTTCCTGCAAACTCAATTGTTTCAGGATGATTATAGGCTTTTAGCTGATTGTTGAACTGCTTCTTGGCATCCCAAATAGGTAAAATAGCCGATATGCCGCAGAATAAGGCTGAGACTAACAAGTAGCCCAAAACGACTACATGCCAAGGGTCATCGGTTCTGCCTATCAGCATGAGCATGGGCGAACACAATACAATGCTTACTGCTATAGCATACTTTCTAAAACGTTTGATTTTTGCTTCGTTCAACTCCTCGAAGCTTAGGGTTTTGGAGAAAATGTTGTTTGCCATAATTACCTACTACCAATATACGCCATACACAAATCTACCGTAGCTTCTATGCCCTTTTTATGCGTGCGCTCCACACCGTGCGATGCTGCTACGCCGGGGCCTATGAGGGCTACTTTATAATCTTTACCGGCGCGTAGGGCTGCACTGCCATCGCTACCGTAGTATGGGTACACATCTATGGCATAAGGTATCTTGTTTGCTTCGGCTAGGTCAACCAGCTTTTTGCGGAAGTCGTAATCATACGGGCCCGATGAATCTTTGGCGCATATAGAGCATTTTACCTCGTTGCCCTCGCAGGCATCGCCCAGCACACCCATGTCTATTACCAATAGTTCGTTCACGGTATCGCTATAGCCTACGGTGCCGCCGTGGCCTACTTCCTCGTAATTGCTAAAAAATAATTCTACCGCAGGTGCTATGCCTTTCTCCTTACAGTGGCGCGCTATTTCGAACAGTACCATGCAGCCCGCTTTGTTATCCATAAAGCGGCTTTTTATAAAGCCATTCTCATACTCGCGGTAGCGCGGCTCAAAGGCTATGATATCGCCGATGTTGATGCCCAGCTTCTTTACATCTTCTTGCTTATACACTTCCTCATCTATGCGTATGTGCATGTTGTAAGTAGTGCGGTTGGTGGTCTCCCTATCTTTATTGGCATGCGCCGAAGGATTATCGAACAACAAAGTGCCTGGGTACACCTTGCCGCTAAGGGTTATAATATTTACATACTCGCCCTCGGCACTGGTTAGTAGCAAACCACCAAGCGGACTAAAACTTAATGTACCGTTACTTTTTACGCCCGATACAATAGCGCCCAAGGTGTCAACGTGTGCAGCTATGGCAAGCGTAGGGTTTTCGCCTAGTTTGCAACGTACAGCACCTTTGTTGGTTAGTTCAGGTTTGTAACCTATGCGCGTCAACTCATCTACTATAAACTGGCAAGCCTGGGTGGTGTAGCCAGTAGGCGAATCAATATTTACTAGTGCTTCTAAAGCTTTATAATTTGGTGCCATAAAATGCGTAATTTATGGATGCAAATAAAAGCGAAAACCTATAGATAGCTTACATAAAATAGTAGAGGTAAGAAAGATGTGCATATAGATGGCAAATATATTGCTACAAACCCACCTTTGTTTCTTTAATTATATATCTTCATGCACAGTTACCCCTAACTTATGAAAAACCGGCTCGACCGCCCCACAATACGTCCGCTTTTTACAGGTATATGCGTATGCCTGGGTATGCTGCTGCTTACGCAGATGCTGGCATACCAACGCTACCAAATACTAAAAACTGGCGATGAACGAGAGCTGCAAAACCAGGCAGATGCAGTAAAAGAGCGCCTGGAAGCGGTAGTTCGCCAAAGTGTATCTACCACGCAGGCACTAGGTGCTATAATACAGCGTTATGGCATACCCGCAGATTTTGATACCATAGCGAAGGAACTGCTGCATATCGATTCTTACATAGACGCTATACAGGTAGTACCCAATGGAGTAATAGCCCATACTTACCCCCCGCAGGGCCACGAAACATCGATAGGCTATAACATACTTGCCGATACGTTAAAGAATAAAGGGGCCTATACAGCCATACGTAGCCGCAGCTTTTATTTTGCGGGCCCACTTGAGTTAAAGCAGGGTGGCAAAGCTGTAATAGGGCGTTGGCCAGTATTCGCAAACGATACTTTTTGGGGCTTTACGGCAGTTATTATCCGCTTGCCCTCTTTATTGAATACTATAGGCATAAACGATTCGGCACACAAAGACTTTATTTACCAGCTATCGCGCATTAACCCTGAAACAGGAAAAGAAGAATACGTGCTGCCGGCCCAACAGCATAACACTGGCCAACTTTCGGTGCCCATAAATTTGCCTAATGGAGAGTGGAAATTATATATAAGCCCACATAGTAGCACCACTGCCAATACAGTAATAGCCATATG
>JAFDYM010000178.1 GCA_018267435.1 Bacteroidota bacterium
ATCATTAATACCTGCAGTATATGCCAAGGACTTCGATAAGGTAAAAACAAGCGGTAGCTTGAATCTGGAAGGCTTTGTAAAAGGTATGTTGAAAGGCGAAAGCTACCCCGCCTTTGGTTTAGATTTGAAAGTGAACAATGCCATGTTCCAATACCCTGACCTACCTGTGGCTGTAAAGGACATAAACATAATAGCCAATGTAGATAAGCCGCAGGGCGATTTAGACTTGACTGTTGTAGATATACCTAAGCTACACCTACTAGCAGGTAGCGACCCTATAGATGGCAAGATTAACGTACGTACACCTATAAGTGACCCTAATGTGAACGCTACCGTAAATGGTAAAGTTGACCTAGCGAATGTACCGAGACTAGTACCAATGGAAGGCTTAAAGCAAATGGCGGGTTTGCTAGTGCTTAACCTGAACTTTAAAGGCCGCATGAGCGATGTAGATAACAAGCGCTACGATGCTATACAAGCTTCGGGCAATGCCAAGGTTACAGGCCTGGTGTACGATAGTAAGGATGTACCAATGGCAGTAAAGGTGAGCGATATGGCCATGACCTTTAACCCGCAGAACATAACCCTGAGCAACTTGCAAGCTATTATAGGTAAGAGCGACTTTAATGCCAATGGTACATTAGATGGCTTTATGGGTTATTTCTTCGGTAAAGGCAATTTAAGTGGTAACCTTAACCTACGCAGTAACAACCTTGATGTTAACCAGTTTCTAGCCAAAGATGATAAAGCAGCTAGTAGTACTACAAGTACTACCACAACTGCCACTGCAAATGCTGGCCAAAGCGAGTACTTTAAAGTACCGGCCAATATTGATTTTGTAGCTAACTCGCAGATAAACAAGATAACTTACGACAACATAGTACTTACAAATGTGAAGGGTGACATAATAGTGCGTGATGAGGCTATTGACTTGCGCGACCTATTTGCCAATGTGCTGGGTGGCAATGCTACCATATCGGCTAAGTACAATACCAAGGACAAGGATAAACCAGACGTAACCTTTGCTTACGACATCAACAACTTCGACTTTCAGCAGACCTATAAAACGGTTGGCATGGCTGAAAAGCTAGCACCTGTAATGAAATATATACAAGGTAATTTTAGTAGCGACTTGAAAGGCGAAGGCCGCTTGAACAGCGATATGAGCGTTGATTATGAATCGTTGACTGGCGATGGCAAGGTAGAGATACCAAGTGCCAAGATTGTCGGTTTGCCTATACTGCAAAAGATAGTTGAAGTAGCTAAAATACCAGGCTTGCAAACCTTAGAGCTAAAACAGGCGTTTACGGTACTTAAGTTTAAAGATGGTAAGGTAGATGTAGAGCCAGCTAATATCAAGTTCGGTAATGGTTATAACTTTGCCTTTCAAGGTCAGAATGGTTTCGACAAGAGCATTAATTACGATTTACGTCTAGACGTACCAAGCAAAGAGTTAGGTGCAGCTACTGCAGTAGCACAAAGCTATTTGGCCAAGGTGCCGGGCCTTGCTAATGCCATGCCAGAGATATTGCAATTTAAGTTTAAAGTAACAGGTACCGTAGAAAAGCCAATAGTGAAACTTAACGGTGTAGGCGGTGGCGGTGGCTCGGCTAAAGATATGCTGAACAATGCCGCTGAAGACCTTGAGCAGAAAGCAAAAGAAGAAGCCGATAAACTGAAGAAACAAGCGGAAGAAGAGTTTAATAAACAGAAAGCTGAAGCCGAACGTAAAGCGAAAGAAGCTGTAGATAAAGCAAAGGCAGATGCTGAGAAGAGAGCTAAAGAAGCAGCAGAAAAAGCTAAAAAAGATGCTGAGAAGGCACTGAAGGATCAATTGAAATGGCCCAGGTAGTTTCGGTAGGCAATAAGCAATAAAAAAAGTATGCAATAAGAAAACAAAAGCCCTTGGTTAACGCCGAGGGCTTTTGTTTTGTAGAGCCGCAATACCTTGCGGCTCGGGAAACTAGTGAGCTATCACCATTTGTTATGATTTTTAAATCTGTGTTCATCTGTGTTATCTGTGGTAGAAAATTGTATTAGTTTTAGTGCATGCAAGAGAAGGAAATAAAGTTTACCGTGCAGGTATACAAAGGTGCCGATGAATTGAGTGCAGAAGATGCTGCGCTGGTGGCAAAGGCGAAGGGTGCTTTAGTAAATGCATACGCACCTTACAGCAACTTTAAAGTAGGCGCCGCCGTACTGCTAAGCAATGGCGAGGTAGTAACAGGAACTAACCAAGAGAATGCATCCTTTCCTGTAGGTATATGCGCCGAGGGTACTGCGCTTAGTACGGCATCATCATTATACCCCGATACAGCTATAGAAGCCATAGCAGTAACTGCCAAAAGTGGCAACCATGTATTGAACAAACCCGTTGCCCCATGCGGTGTATGCCGCCAGCGCATACTTGAATACGAAACCCGCTATAAGCACGATATAAAAGTGATAATGATAGGAGAGGAGGGCGAGGTATACAAAGTAAGCACAGTAAAAGACCTGCTGCCGCTATTCTTCTCTAATTCCGATTTATAGGCTAAGGATAGGTAATAGTAAAGCTGCTGTCGTAAATGTAGGCACTATCTATGGTTACTCTTTTCAATAATCCCCTGTTGGTACCACTTATAGCTTGCCATCCTATTGCTTTTACCGTATCATAGTCAAAGAAAAAGAAGTAATCGGGTGCTACCATATCCTTTGCTACATCTTCCAGGCATTTATGCGCCATAGCAAGCTCTGTTGATTCATTAGGAAGTAGTATCATATTGGGAGCGGGACTACCATTTGTTTTATATACCGAATCTGTTGAAAAATGACGGTAAGCAACAGTCTGGGCGCTGTTATTTTGTATCAAAAAAGTTAGATGCTTTCCCTCGCATTTTGGTGTACAGGTAGTGCTTTGGCTTATCATAAAAGTTGCAGCAAGTAACAAAATCAGTTTTATTTTTTGCATTTGGTTAAAGGTTATGTTGGTACTAATTTAAAATAATTTGTATTTAACTATACCTTTGTTTTTACATCTTGAAACGGATTTACATTATTTTCATCTGGTAGATAAATAACCTACCATGAAGAAAACCCGCCGCGAGAAGATTGATGCTCTAATAGAGAGCGAAGTAGCCAACCTTGATAAAGTAACCGACTTTTTAAACGAAGAGGTGAACGATGACGAACTGCTAACGCATATACTTAAAGAAAGCGACGACAACGGTAACCTCAGCTTTGGCGAGCGTATGGCCGATAAGGTGGCAGAGTTTGGTGGTAGCTGGGCATTTATACTTTCCTTTATGGGCTTTTTGGTGCTGTGGATAGTACTGAATTCGTACTTGGTTATGGCCAAGCCTATCGATCCTTACCCATTCATTTTTCTTAACCTCATGCTGTCGTGCTTGGCAGCCTTGCAGGCGCCTGTAATAATGATGAGCCAAAACCGTAAAGAAGAAAATGACCGCCGCCGTGCGCAACATGACTATCTCATCAACATGAAGGCGGAGATAGAAATACGTAACCTTCAGCAGAACATGAAGAAGTTGTTCGAAATTCAACAGAAGCAAATGGAGGTACTAAACAAGTTGCAGGACCAGTTGTGCAAGAAGGACTAAGCTACTTCTTCAGTTCAAAAAACACCCAACCGTTTTTGCGGTAAAGCTCTTCTACATTACCGTACCATTTATCTAGGCCATCGGCATTGGTTACCTTGGTTATAAGGTAGGTTTTGGTAGTGCTATCTACCTGTAGGTGTTCGGGCTTGCGGGCATAAAAGTAATGCGCATAGCTCTTAAACCCTGCGGGTTCTATTATACAGTTTTCGTTCTGCTTGCTTTGCAGAAACTCTATTAAGGCAGCTTGGCTATACTTTTCTACGCGTGGTACTACTAGGGCCATCATAGTACTTATAAATACGGCACTGCTTATTAGTAGCATATACACAGCCCATTTTACGTGCTTGGTTTGTATAAGCAAGGTG
>JAFDYM010000179.1 GCA_018267435.1 Bacteroidota bacterium
CAAAAGTTCCCATGCTATTTGAAATAGGAGTAATAGTTGGGCTCAGATTTACAGGGTCCCAGATAAATCGAGATAAGTCATTTGCAAAAGTAGAGCTATTATTACTTAGAAAAACTGCATTTGTAGAAGAGAAGCAATGAAAATCAATCAAATCTTCAGCACTCATTTGCATACTAGTTACAGTTGTAGTACCTGAGTTGTAAGAACCGATATCAAGAAATGAATATGATGAACTCATACTTCCATACGAATCTTGCCGCCTTGCTTTTAAGGCCCAAAATTCATTATCGTTAAAAGCAATGAACTTTCGGGTTACATATAATTCAGGCGAAAAGCCTGTAAGCTGGGGGTCGTATGCGTGCAGCAATGTCCATGTACGTCCGAAATCGGTTGACTTTACAAACATATACTTATACACCCCAGTCATACTAACAACTCCTCTTCCTAAGCCATATCCATATACAACATTACCGATTTGGTATATACTCGCAATATCAACCAAATACTCCGTCAGATCTATTGTGAATTTTATGTAGTCGCCTACTTGCGTATTAGTGTATAAGGCGCCTGCATTTATTGTTTTTATTACCTGAGCTCGTGTAGTAGCAGCATAATTTTCAAAAGCATTATCAAACTCTACATCATATACCCCAACATACCCCAGGCTGGTCCAGTTCTGCCCACCGTTCGTTGTTTTGCTAAAATTACCAATGTCAAAAAAGTCTGAAATTCCGCTCTCGAGAACTTCTGAAGCATACCAAGTATTTGCATCCTGATAGAACACATGGGAATAAGAACCCAACCCATCTGATAACGAGCCTTGTGTTTGTCCTGCGGCAATTCCATATTGCAACCTGCTATATACTATACCATTTACCACTTCTTTTACCGCTAAGTAAACCGCCAGTTCATCATAAGAAGGTATTATTTTACATACATATCTACCGCCCGGCACACTTTGCGTCCCTCTAATAGTATCGAAAGCATAAATAGTATCTATAGTTGTATAATTATGTGAAGTGTAGTAAGGGTAATGCCCTGCTACAACTCTCGCAGCCGTAACACTCGTTTGCCATGTACCGCCAGCTACCAACTTTGCGCTATAGGTATTTGCGCCGCTGCCATAATACACTGCTAAAGTATCATGGTACATATTCGCACTAATTATACTATCGTTTGTAGGAAATGTATTGTCTATACTCCATGTATTACCCGAATTAGTACTTTTATAGGGCTTGCCTTTCTCGCCAAAATAATACCCTGTAGTACCACCATTAAAAAACTCCATATACCTAATGCTCAGTTCCTCGGGTACTTCAATTTGCACCCATGTATCACCTCCATCGGTAGTTTTCTGCAAAATACTCTTTTCACCTCCGGCAATAATACCATCGCTTACTTTTTCAACTGCGAGAAAAGCACCCTTAAAAGGTTTAGGATATTGCCATTGCCAGCTATTAGGTGTATTTAATTGGGAATAGGTTATTAATGCCAATAGCATTAACATAAGAGTTAGGGGTAATCCTCTTGTCATATTATAATATTTTACGCCAATGTACGTCATTTGGCTAATATTACAATACTGCTTTGTATTAAAAGTAACAGGTCTTTAGTGCTATTCTTACTAAAAAACTAGAAGTCCTTTTCCTTATTAGCATCTACTTCCTCTTCTGCATCTCATCGCGTATGCGGGCAGCGCGCTCGTAGTCTTCACCCTCTATGGCTTGCTGTAGCTGCGCTTGCAAGTCGGCCATGTTCATTTCGCCGAAGTTGGATGCCGTAGGCTGTGTACCTGCCAACTCGCTCAAGTCCTGGTCTGCTTCGCCTTGGTCGCCGGTGTCTTCACCTTCGTTCGGGTCGGCTTCCACACCTGCTTCCGATAGTATTGTTTCTTCCACATATATAGGGCAGTCGAACCTTACGGCAAGTGCCAGGGCATCGCTGGTGCGCGAGTCTATTTCGAAGTACTCATCGCCTTTGCGGCATACCAGGTTCGAATAGAAAACGCCATCCAACAACTTAGAGATGTATATATATTCCAATATCACATCAAAGGTATCGCAGATGGTCTTTAAAAGGTCGTGTGTAAGGGGGCGGCTAGGTTTCATATTATCAAGCGCCACGGCTATGGCCTGCGCCTCGAAACCACCAATAACTATGGGCAAACGGCGGGTGCCGCCTACCTCGCCCAGCACTACGGCAAACGAGTGCGACTGGGTAACACTATGCGAAAGGGCAATAATCTCTAACTCTATCTTTTTCATCAGCCTGTAAGTGCTTCTGTTTTAAAAGTAACCATTTTTTCCAAAAACCCTAATTGCCACAAAGGCACTAAGGCACAAAGAATAAAATACATTCTATCTTCTCTTTACGCAAGGGCGCAAAGACAGTAAGAACAATAATGCAGCTTTCTTAATTAACCTTCGCGGCTTTGCGCCTTCGTGGCTAGAAAACTACAAAAGAAAAGGGCGACACATTTTTCGTATGTCGCCCTTTGTATAAGCCCGAGGTACTAGTGGGCTTTTAGCTTTTTCACTTCTTCAATCAATTTAGGCATTACTTCAAATGCATCGCCTACTATACCATAGTCGGCAGCTTTAAAGAATGGAGCCTCAGGGTCAGTGTTTATTACTACGATTACTTTTGAACCGTTAACACCAGCCAAGTGCTGGATAGCACCCGATACACCAACTGCGATGTATAGGTTAGGACGTATAGTCAAACCAGTTTGACCAACGTGCTCGTGGTGAGGCCTCCAGTCAACATCGGCTACTGCGCGAGAGCAAGCTGTAGCGGCACCTAGTTCAGTTGCCAAGTTCTCAACCATCCACCAGTTTTCAGGGCCTTTCAAACCACGTCCACCGCTTACTACTAGTTCAGCTTCGGTAAGTGGAATAGTACCTGTTACCTTATTTACCGCTTTTACAGTAGTAGTTACTTCTACGCTTAGGCTTAGGGCCTCTACAGTAGCAGTACCAGTACCGCGCACTGGCGATAATGAGTTAGGGTTTACAGCTATTACTTTGTTTTCGGTAGCTAATTGGTAGTTAGCGCTAGCCTTACCCGAGAATACATTTTTCTTAACTACTGCAGTACCGCCGTTAAACTCTGGCAATGCTACTGCACCTGGTACGTAACCTGCGTTCAAGCGTACTGCTACGCGTGGTGCAAGCAACTTACCGTTTTGGTTGAATGACAACACTACTACATTGGCAGATGCAGCTGCAGCAGCTTCGCTTACTGCTTTGGCATAAGCCTTCGCATCGAAGTTGTTCAATTTAGCATCAGCTACGTGCAATACCTTTTTAACGCCTACTGCGCCAAGGCTTGCCAATTCATCGTTGCTAGCTTCGCCAAGTACTAGGGCTACCGAGTCAGTGCCTAGGCCTTCAGCTACTTTGCTGCCATAGTATGCAGCCTCTACCGATGCTTTCTTTATTTTACCTTCCGATACTTCTACAAAACTTAAAACAGACATGATATATTGTTTTGATATTTTTTAATGGTTTTTCCTCTCGTCCCTCGTCCTTCGCTCTCGTCTCTTACTAGATAACTTTAGCTTCTTCGTGCAACAAGCGCACTAGTTCAGCTACGTTATCCTTATCTATCAGCTTCACTTCTTTTGCTTTTTCAGGCAATACGTAGTTAGCTATAGTAGTAAGTTTAGGTGCATCGGTAGCAGGTACCACAGTAAGTGGCTTGGTACGTGCAGCCATTATACCTTTCATGTTAGGTATACGTGCTTCAGCAAGTTCTTTCTGCGCGCATACTACCAGTGGAAGTTTTACTTCTACTGTTTCAGTACCGCCTTCTATTTCGCGAACGATGGTAGCAACACCACCTTCTATATCTAGTTTCTGTACAAGAGCTACCGATTGTAGGTCAAGCAACTCAGCTACCATGCCACCTACTTCGTAGCTGTTGTAGTCTATCGTTTCTTTACCAGCTATTATTAGGTCGTAGCCTTCAGTTTTAGCGTGTGCAGCTATTTGGCTAGCTACAAAGAATGCATCTGTTGGGTCAGCATCTACACGTACTGCCTTATCAGCGCCTATGGCCAATGCCTTACGGATGATCTGCTCGCTATCGGCACCGCCTACGTGTATTACCACTACTTCGCCGCCGTTCTTTTCTTTCAATTCAACCGCGCGTACAAGTGCATACCACTCGTCGGTAGGGTTCATAATGTAAGTTACGCCCTCTTGGCTAAACTTAGTGTTGTTGTCAACAAAAGCTATTTTCGAAGTTGTATCCGGAACTTTTGCTATTGGAACAAGTATCTTCATGATATGTTAGATTGAATTTTCTAAAATTGCCGTGCGAATGTATCTAACATTGCTAACTTTCAAAACAAAATAATCCACCATTTTTACCGAACGGAAGTAGGGAAAATAGCGGTTATTACGCTTTGAAACTGGTAGCGCCAACAATATAAAAATGAACAGGTTAGAGATATTAAGACAGATGGAGGCCAAGCAGCCCGACGATGCTTTTGTAAAATACGCCATTGCTACCGAGCATATTAGCCTAGGTAACGATGCTGAGGCACTGCCATATTTCAACCTTTTGGTGGATAAATTTCCGGCTTATGTACCTACCTATTTGCATCTAGGTATGCTGTATGAGCGCCTTGAACAGCTTGAAAACGCCATAGATGCCTACAAAAAAGGCATAGAGGCAGCCAAACAAGCCGGCGATAAAAAGGCTCTGGGCGAACTGAATGAGGCATTGATGTTGGTAGAAGAGTGACCATTGACAATAGACCATCGACCATAGATAAGTACCCCTTGTTAGAGTTTTAGCGAAGCGGCTCCAACAAGCAAGAAATAATGACCATTCATTGCCGTCTGCTTTAGCTGACAGTAATGAATCTGAAGAATAAAAGATGATGGATACAGAACGAGATTTTTCAACGGACCTCGGACAACGGACCTCGGACTAAAACAAACAAGTGAACAAAAACAAAACCCTAGCCCAACGCTTTAAAGAACATAATGCTGTCAAGAAACTGGCGAGCCAGAAAAAGCGCATACTGCTTACAGTTAGTGGCGGCTTGGATAGTATGGTAATGTGCCATCTTTTCAGCGCGGTGCGTTATCCGTTTGCCATTGCGCATTGCAACTTTCAACTGCGCGGCGAGGAAGCAAATGGCGACGAAGCATTGGTAAAAACATTGGCAGATGCCTATGGCGTAACGGTATTTACCAAGTGCTTCGATACCAAGGCTTATGCTGAAGAGAAAGGCTTATCGATACAATTGGCAGCGCGCGAGTTGAGATATAATTGGTGTGAAGAACTGCGTAAAGAACATAAGCTTGACAACATAGCCACGGCGCACCATTTGAACGACAACATAGAAACGATTCTCTTCAACCTAACCAAAGGCACGGGCATACGCGGCCTGCGTGGCATACCTGTAAAGCAGGGCAAGATTATCCGCCCTATGCTGTTTGCAAGCAGAGAGGAAATAGAGGCTTATGCCAAGGAACATAACATAGCCTACCGCGAGGACAGCAGCAACGCCAGCGATAAATACACGCGCAATAAAATACGCCACCACATCATTCCGCTGCTGAAGGAAATAAACCCTGCGCTAGAGCAAACCTTTGCTGATAAAATAGAGCTATTTACCGAGCTGGAAGGTGTGTATGAAAAGACTTTGGGCAAAGAGGCTAAGCAGCTTTTTCTGCAACGAAGAAATGATGTATACATACCTATACTAAAGCTAAAAAAGGTAAAGCACGCCAGCAGTGCGCTGTATGAATACCTGAGCGAATACAACTTTACCAAGGAGCAGGTGGAAGATGTATTGGCCGCCATAGATGGCACGCCTGGCAAGCAGTTTATTACCGATAAGGCACGCATCATTAAAGACCGCCAGTTTTTTATATTGAGCAAATTGCCAGAGCAGAATATAACCGCCAAGGTGATAAACCAAGGCGATACCGAGCTTGACCTTGGCGATAAAAAGCTAAGCATAAAGCAGGGCGATATAAAGCCTACGGCAGATAAAACCATTGCCTATTTGGATGCTGACAAACTACAGTTCCCCCTTATAGTGCGCCGCTGGAAACAGGGCGACTACTTCTACCCTTTCGGTATGAAGATGAAGAAGAAAAAGCTGAAGAAGTTTTTTGTAGATGAAAAGGTATCCTTGGCCGATAAGGAAAATATATGGGTGGTAGAAAGCGGCGAGCGCATAGTGTGGGTAGCGGGCTACCGCATAGATGAACGCTTTAAGGTAGGCGCACAAACAAAGCAGGTTTACAGTATCGCCATTCGATAAATGCTGCTATTTTCGCGCGCATGAATCTGTACCCTTTAGCCAAAAATGTATTGTTTAAAATGGATGCCGAAGAGGCGCACCATTTCACTCTGCACAACCTGCAACTGCTGGGCAAAGCGCCTTGGCTGTTGAACATAGCGCTGGGCGGCAAGGTGGAGCACCCTTCGCTACACCGCAATGTGTTTGGCATCGACTTTCCTAACCCTGTGGGCCTAGCAGCAGGGCTTGATAAGAACGGCGAGGCTATAGATGAGTTTGCCGCTATGGGCTTCGGCTTTATAGAGATAGGCACCATTACGCCTAAGCCACAACCGGGCAACGATAAGCCCCGCTTGTTCCGCTTGGTAAAGGATAAGGCGCTCATCAACCGCATGGGCTTTAACAACATTGGTGCAGAGGTAGCAGTGCAGAACCTTAAGCGCCGCAAAACCAAAACCATAGTAGGTGCCAACATAGGCAAGAATAAAGCCACCAGCAACGAAGACGCTATCCGCGACTACGAGTATTGCTTCAAAACACTATTCGACTATGCCGATTATTTTGTAGTGAATGTAAGTTCGCCCAACACGCCAGGCTTGCGCGCCTTGCAGGATAAAGATTCATTAGCGGCTATTCTCAATTCGTTGCAGGACATTAACAACAGCCACACTACCACTAAGCCTATATTGCTAAAAATTGCTCCAGACCTTACCAACGAGCAGATAGACGATGTAATAAGCGTAGTGCAAGCAACAAAGACCCAAGGCATAATAGCCACCAACACTACCATAGCCCGCGCTCCGCTTAGCTATACGCAGGCCGAGATAGACGCTTATGGCATGGGCGGCCTTAGCGGCGCACCACTTACACAGCGCTCTACTGAAGTGGTGAAGTACATTAAAACACATAGCAACATACCAGTGATAGGTGTAGGCGGCATAATGACCGCACAAGATGCCCTTGATAAACTAAACGCAGGCGCAGATTTGATACAACTATACAGCGGCTTTATTTATGCCGGCCCGCAGTTGATAAGGGATACGAATGAGCGGTTGGTAAAAAAGTAGAAGGACGACTGACTACAGGAAAAAAGACTTGTC
>JAFDYM010000017.1 GCA_018267435.1 Bacteroidota bacterium
GTGGCGCGCCGTATATGGGCCAAGGCCATGAAGAACAAATATAAGGGCAACGACCGCAGCCAAAAGCTGAAATACCACATACAAACCAGCGGCCGCAGCCTACATGCGCAGGAGATAGACTTTAACGACATACGCACCACGCTACAGGCGCTATACGCCATATACGACAACTGCAACAGCCTGCACACCAACGCCTACGACGAGGCCATAACCACCCCTACCGAGGAGAGCGTGCGCCGTGCCATGGCCATACAGCTAATCATTAACCGCGAGCTGGGTACTGCCAAAAACGAGAACCCGAACCAAGGCGCTTTTCTGATAGAGGAAATGACCCAACTGGTAGAGGACGCGGTGCTGACCGAGTTTAAGCGCCTAACCGAGCGCGGTGGCGTATTGGGCGCTATGGAGCGCATGTACCAGCGCAACAAAATACAGGAAGAGAGCCTGTACTACGAGCACCAAAAGCACACCGGCGAATACCCCATAGTGGGCGTTAACACCTTCCTTAGCAGCAAGGGCAGCCCTACCGTAATACCCGGCGAGGTAATACGCAGCACCACAGAGGAAAAAGAATACCAGATAACGGCCCTCAACGCCTTTAAACAGCGCAACGCCGACACCAGCACTGCGGCCCTGCGCCAACTGCAACAGGTAGCCATACACAACGGCAACCTGTTCGAACAGCTAATGGACACCGTAAAGCACTGCACCCTCGGCCAAATAACCCACGCCCTATACGAAGTGGGGGGACAGTACAGGAGGAGTATGTAGTGACCGGAAATCGCGAGTGTCAACCTCGCGATCGGAGGCCAATACAGGAGGAGTATGTAGAGGCTTTTTAATCCCCTCTATCAAGAGGGGAAGCCCCGACTTGTCGGGGCAGGGGTGTGTTGTGTCTCCCGCTGGCAGCCTGTCCCGCAGAATTGCGGGAGGAGTGGTCCCGATAGCTATCGGGACCGAGGGTGGACGGCACCCTACAACGCCAAGCACCACCCACCACACCACCAAAAAAACAAAACGACCTCGGGGCATCTCCTCGAGGTCGTTTGTTATGGGTAGTATCTCTTATTTGGCGCGGTACTGTTGCGCCTAGCGCTTACTGCTTCGCACCACGTGCGCTCGTGCTGTGGGCATTTTATTTACCAGCTAATGAACCTGTTTGTAGTATCTTCAACCATCTTAACATCTTCGCCGAACAATTCTTTTAATCTTTCAATAGCTTTATTATAAACCGCATCTTCGGAAGAATCGAAAAGATACTCTGTATGTAGTCTAAAGGCAGGCTCTACAGACGGATTAGTTCGGTTCCTATTCTCAAGAATATATACCAAGACTCCGTTATAATATCCATTCTTTTGAGACACAACAAAAAAATTATGTGTTAATCCATCTTGTTTAATGTCGTAAGATTTAACCCAGTTTAAGAAGGTGTTTCCCATTTCTTGTTTATTTAAAATTCGTCAATAATTGCAACCGTTTCTTGCGCATATGCACTCTTATCGATTTGCATCTGTAAAACCCTTCTAAAGTTGTTTAGTTCTCGTTGTTCAATAATCTCTTGTAAACGGGTTCTTCCTTGAAAGCCTTTTTGCAATATCATTTCTATCGCGTCATCAATTCCAGTCAAGGTGCTAGGCATATCATACATAACGGCAATTGGAGCTTCCTTGGGATCAAGTCTGAACCAAGAAGGATGTTTCCTGAATTTAGTCTTCATTGCACTCTCAACTAAGCCATGCTTATTATAGAATTTCGATGCTTTTTCACGAACTGAACCTTTCAAGTCTTTTGGAATTACCACTTTTAGTTTAAAGTCTGAATACTTAACCCCATCAAATTCCAATGCTTCGGCTTCTTGTGCACTTTCCACCAAGCCTGCAATGAAATTCTTATAATAACCAATAGCTAATGCTGTAGTTGGATATAAGCTTAGATATCCAAGTTTATAGTGCTCTTCGATATGGTTAACTAATTCAGCGCACGCTTTCTGTACTGATGCTTTATCACTACCATCAAATCTCGGCATATAAATGCCATTAAAATCAGAAGGCACTTTCACACCCTCTTCAACTAATAAGAATGATTTATCTCTACCCATAGCGCCACAAAAAAGGGCCATTTCAAGAATTACGTTATCTCTAGCTTCGATAACCAATTTTTCGTTTGTCATAGTTAAATCATCTGCAGTAGCAACAAATATTCCAAAGTCAAAGTATGAAATCATACGAAGCAGGTTTTCAAACGTACTTTTGTTCGGTTCCCATACACTCGCATCTTTCCATAATGTACAGTCCCCAATGGCGGAAAGTTCATCTCTAACAATTTCAGCTAATTCGAGCCCTTTAACAGATGACCCAATAAATATTTTTGGTTTATGCATATACATTATTATCAAGTGATACAAATACTCCTTGAACTTCATTCAATAGGAGTTTTACATTTTTAAGTTTTTCTTGGTTATCTCTAAATATATACTCCCTTCCATCAACTGACACTATTCTGTCACTATGGTATGTATTGGTACAAATACTTTTTAATTGCTTATATAAAACAGGGACCAATTCATGAAATGAGACATTATGATAGTCAGATACATTGATATCATAGCAAATGGAATTAATATCAAAACTGCTTAACTTAATATCGCTTTGAGAAAAGTTTCGTAGATTTTTCAAGAATCGTATCATTTTCTTTAACCTACCATTTGTTTCAGAACTTCTATCATTTATTCTTTTGATTGATAAAAACGGATAATCTGGATTTTCTCTAGATATGGTCTCCTTATTAAATATTTGGATGCCACGATAATCACCTCTATCATTTATCACTGATGTAACATCATCATACCAATTGGCTACAACAATATCAACATCTCTGTTTAAGCTCTTATTCCGTATTCTAATAGCCTTCGGCTTTCCTATATCACAAACTTCATAGGTTGCTGATAGAATGTGCTCGCACTGCTCTCTAATATCCCACAAGTCATGAATTGAGTTGCCTGTATATGGTGTTACATCATTTACTCTCTGCAAACGAAACAATGAACTTGCAGAATAGCCAAGCCGCTCATAGGATCCTAGTATATTACTAATCCCATCACGATCATAAAAAAAGAATTTATCACTAATAGTCAACAGATCAATATCACTATATCCTTTGACGTGAGTATCAGTCATTATTGAGCCTTGATATTTAAACACTACATCCCTTATTGGGGATAGATGTGCTTTTACTTTTTCTCCTGCTTCCTTACTTTTTCTAGTGTATTCTGGCTCTACGCCTTTCATTGCTAATCGTACGAATGTTAGAACATTGCTATAGCTTATAGTCGAAAGTTCATCTGAGAAGGACTTTTCAAAATAGTAATTCTCGGGGTTAAGTTGCGCTCTTACGCTCTCTGATAATTGTCTATAATCTCTTGCCATTTTTTTAAAATTAGGGTTGGTAAATAATAACTACTGCAACAATTAGTCGGTCAGTAGTGTCAGTATTAATAAAGTAAATATCCTTCGATACGATATTTTTTGTTTTATTGCTTACATCAAGGCAATAGTTATTCAATGCAATCATCCGTGATGACTTCAGAAGATTTTTTGTATTCAGGAAATGAATGAAATTCGGCCGGAAACTGTAGCGCGTAACAGTTCTTATTTCATTACAACTGACGGGATGCATCCTATCAGTACTGGTCAGGGAATTACTAGCTGATTAGTGACGTAGGTCATTGCAATTGACGTGCCACTTTTGTATATTACGAGAGTAGTTTAATGCAAGTCTTTATGCATCAATTTATTATGCTAAATTTATTAATATACTCGCAGATTTGCCATATTGGCATAAATGATTTTTTGACAGTATTTTCTGCAAAAAAGGCAAAAAGTGGCAGATAAAATTGCAGAATTTTCGCACATTTTTTCTTATATTTGTGTTGTTATTCCCGCAGTATTCTGTTATCTAAGAATACTTACAGCAAAATCTTAATTTGGATCCTATGTGTCCATTCCTCGGGGTAGGAACACTATTGTTAATCGAGCTCTTGGCATAGGGGTGGAGATCTAAATAGTGAACTTATGTCAGAAAAGGCATATGTATTACACGCATTAGTAAATCTATTGCTGTATGTTGTAACTATTATTCTTGGCGGGGAGGATGCCTTTGAGCATTACTCACACCTTGCTGAGCATTTGATGGTTATATACTTTACCGCTTTAGTATGTGATGTCATACACAACAAGATCAGGTAATGTTGAAGCATTACGGAGGAGGCTATATGCCTCCTCTTTTATTTTCCCCCACTGGTCGAAGTTACGCTACGCTAAACTTCGACCTACCATTACTGTAAGCTTTCATCCTACGCTTTCTAACGCCGTAATCAAGTCCACCTTACCCACCCCTTCCCCACACCGTTGGGCAAGGCCATCCTGCTTATCCTCGCGGGCAAGGGCTAAAATTTAACCTTCTAAGGGCCTTTCCTTGCCTACCTATTTGCAGGGGGGGTGTTCCCACTCTTTTTCTTCAATTATTTGTAAGTCAATATATTGTGCGGGTAGGGGGGTAGCAGTTTTTTTAAGTTTGCTACCTCTGCTACCCCTGCTTACCTTTACCGCCTATGAACCATACCGAGCGCATTTATAAGCTACTCTTCAGCAGCGTATACCCTCTATACATACAAAAGGCCGAGCGGAAAGGCCGCACCAAGGCAGAGGTAGATGCCATTATCTACTGGCTTACAGGCTACACCGCCACCACCCTACAGCAGCAAATAGACCGCAAGGTTGACTTCGCTACCTTCTTCGCCGAGGCGCCTAATATGAACCCAAATGCCAAGCTGATAACAGGCGTCATCTGCGGCTACCGCGTAGAGGATATAGAGGACGACATAGTACAAAAGGTGCGCTATCTGTGTAAGCTCCCCTGAAAATTGAGCCAGTTAAAAGTTGAAAAAGGACAAATTTTTCACAACTTTAAAAAGCTCAATTGTAGGCTTCCCTGTTATTCGGCCAGCTATTAGTTGATTTTACGAATATACAATATCAGGTAAAAGATCAGCAGGAGTTAGGTAGTTCAAAGCTTTGTGTGGGCGGTGATGGTTGTAGTCTA
>JAFDYM010000180.1 GCA_018267435.1 Bacteroidota bacterium
CACTATACAGAACGATATATTGAAGGAGTACGCCGCCCGCGGCACCTATATCTATCCGCCTAAGCCATCTATGCGCATCATTACTGATATATTCGAATATTGCAATACCGAGGTGCCGAAGTGGAATACCATTTCTATATCGGGCTACCACATCCGCGAGGCAGGCTCAACTGCCGTACAAGAGGTAGCATTTACCTTAAGCAATGGCAAGGCATATTGTCAAGCAGCTATCAAGAAAGGATTGGACATTAACCAGTTCGGTCAGCGCTTGTCATTCTTCTTCAACTCGCACAACAACTTTTTCGAGGAAGTGGCAAAGTTCCGTGCTGCGCGCCGTATGTGGGCCAACATAACCAAGGAGCTTGGCGCTACCGACCCTCGCGCTCAGATGCTGCGCTTCCACACACAAACGGGCGGTTCAACACTTACAGCACAACAACCAAAGAACAACATAACCCGCGTAACCATACAAGCTATGGCAGCGGTATGTGGTGGCACACAATCATTGCACACCAATGGTTACGACGAAGCCATATCGTTACCTACCGAAGAGGCTGCAAAAATAGCCTTGCGTACACAGCAGATAGTAGGTTATGAAAGTGGCATAACTGACACCGTTGATCCATTCGCAGGTTCGTATTTTGTAGAGGCACTAACCGACCAGATAGAAGCTGATGCTTACAAGTACATACAGCGTATAGATGAAATGGGCGGCAGTGTATCGGCCATAGAGGCGGGCTTTATGCAGAACGAAATAGCCAAGAGCAGCTACAAGTACCAGAACGATATAGAGAGCGGCGACAAGATAATAGTAGGCGTAAATAAGTTCACCGAGAAGGAAGCGCCACCTACAGATTTGCTACGCATAGATGATTCTATCCGCGTGGTGCAAAGCGAGAAGCTAGCCAAGCTACGCGCCAAGCGCAACAACGATAAAGTAGATGCTGCCCTTGCCGCCGTGCGCGATGCCGCCACTACCGATAAGAACATTATGCCTTACGTAATAGCTGCTGTAGAGGAGTATGCTACACTTGGCGAGATAGCTGACACACTACGCGGTGTGTATGGTGAGTATCAAGGGTAAAAAAACACGTTATACTAGTAAACAGAAGGGGTGCAGTATACTGCACCCCTTCTGTTTACTAGTAAGTTTTAATATCTAAGCCATAACACTCTTTGGTAGCACTATACGGAATATAGAACCTCCCGATGGATTGTTCTCAATATGTATTTTACCCTCTAAGTTTTCTACTATCTTCTTACAAATAGCTAGGCCTATACCAGTTCCTTTGTACTCGCGGTTGGTATGCAAGCGCTGGAAAATTTGGAATGCTTTCTCGCGCAGGTGCTCAGGTATACCTATACCATTATCGGCTATCGATATCTCTACCCTATCGGTAAATACACGGTGCTTAATGCGTATGGTAGGCTGCATGCTTTCGTTATACTTAATACCATTACCTATAATGTTTTGGAACAGTTGCAACATCATGGTTCGGTCAGCCATTATTTCAGGTAGCTCGTCGTGTATTATCATGGCGTTCTTCTCCTTCATCAGCACCTCTAGGTTCATCTTTATTTCTTGTACTACTACAGTAGTTTTCACCTGCTCTATGCGCGGGTTAGCATCTACTTTGGCTAGGCGCAGCATATCATGTATCAATAGCTCCATGCGCTTGGCACCATCTAAAGCAAAGTTTATAAAGTCATTCTGCTGCTGGGTTAAGTTGCCGTTCAGTGTTTTTTGCAGCAATGCCATATAGCTACTTACCATGCGCAAAGGTTCGCGCAAGTCATGGCTGGCTATATGTGCAAACTGGTTCAACTCATTATTGCTCCTTTCCAGCTTCAATACATAGTGCCTAATTTCTTCGTTCTTCTCGCGTAGTATGTTTGCTTCTTTTTCCTTCTGTTCAGTTTCAAACTCTTTCTTGGCGCGGGTTAAGGCCTTGGTCTTTTCTACATCAAAATAATACTTAAGTCCATCGGTATATTTTTTCTGGTACTCGAATGCCATTTCATAGTTCCCCTTAAGCGAGATATAGTTGGCAAGCAGTTCAAACACTTTCGTTAACTCATGCTTATTGTCAAGCTTAGTAAAATGGTCTTCTGCTTCAAGCAATTCCTTTATAGCCTCAGTACCACGGCCAACGGCGTGCAAAGCCTCGCCCAATGCCACCTTTACCATGGCCGTTTCAAACACCATTTTACTTTCGGCAAAAAAGCTAAGTGCGTCATTTATATAGCTAAAAGCTTGGTCAAAATCGCGGATGCGCAAGTGAAGGATACCTAGGTTAGCCTTACTAAGGGCTATGCTATACTTATCATTGCTCTTGGTATCTATCTCTAGCGACTTATAAAGCATTTCAATAGCCTTATAGTATTCCTGCTTGCGCTCGAACACATTGGCATAAGCAGTATAGCTTTTCGATAATTTGAAGTTGTTATTTGTTTCTCTGAATAAGTCTATGGCCCTTTGCAAGTAATCTTCCGACTCTATATTCAACTCGGTGTTACTAAGTAGCAGCGATAAGTTGTAATAGAAAG
>JAFDYM010000181.1 GCA_018267435.1 Bacteroidota bacterium
ACTAAGATATTGCTTACCCTGCTTTACCGTTGCTATGGCAGTAAGAATTTCTTGCTTTGTAGCGTTCTTCAAAGCATAGCCAAGCGCGCCGTTATCAAGCATTTTATTAATGAAGCTAAGTTGCTTATAGCTACTTAATGCTATAATGCGTATGGTGGGATATTTTTCAAGCACCTGCTTGCACAAGTCTATACCGCTTACATCGGGCAGGTTAATGTCCATCAATATCACATCGGGTTGATGATGGTTGAGAAACGTAAGGCAAGCCTCAGCATTATAGGCATGCCCAATCAAGTTGACGTCATCGTCATCTTGCAGCATAGCTTTTATGCCTTCTATAACCATAAAGTGGTCATCAACTATAAACACGCTCGTTTTCATACCAATGGAAATTCGATGAACACAGATGTACCTCTACCTAGCTGCGATTGTACGTTGATACTACCCTTGTGGTATTGTACGCGCGAATGGATATTCTTCCAACCTATACCTTGCGCAGCATTTATAGTTTCGTTTGCAAGGCCCTTGCCATTATCTTCTACTGTTATAGTAAGCTGCTTATCGGTGGCGCCTACCTGCACTATAGCCTGCGTAGCGCCTGCATGCTTTACTATGTTATTCAGCAGTTCCTGCGTTACCCTATATACGGTTACCGACAAGCTTTGGTCAATAGATTTATCCTTTATGCCAATAGCCTGATAATTTACTTGTAACATACCACTAAGCTGCATCTCGGCACAGTAGTCGCGCAAGGCAGCATCTAAACCAAACTTCAGCAAGTTTTCGGGCATAAGGTTATGGGCCACACGGCGCATTTCGCTTATCGAGTTATCGAGCATATAGATACTATGCTCGAATGCCTGGGCATTGCCAGGGGTCATTATCAAATTTTCCTTCATATTGTTCAATGAGTATTTTATTCCCGATAGCATACCCCCAAGGCCATCGTGCAAATCCTGCGCAAGACGGCTGCGCTCCTTCTCCTCTCCTTTCAATATAGCCTCGGTAGCTGTAAGTTGCTTTTCGGTTTCAAGCTCGTTTATCCTTTGTTGCTGTAGCTTTTGGCGTTGCCTATAGTTTCGGTATAAGAGTAGCATTATTATCAATATAGCTATTACGCTGGCCAGCAACACATAGTTCAATATGCTTTTCTGTTTCAACTGCGATTGCTGCAAGGCTATCTGCGCCTCTTTCTTTTCTGTTTCAAACTTCTTTTCCAGAAACAAGACCCTGTCCCGAATTTCTTCGCTCCTCAACTCATCCTCTATCCTTCCTGCACTATCTAAATACTGCTCTGCGCCTACCATATCGTGCATCGCAAACAATATGTTAGCCATCACCTTTATACCTTCATACTTTTCATTCTTTAAGTCGAAACTATCGGCAATAGCAAGCGATACCTCAATATATTCTTTTGCCGCCCCTACATTGTTTTTCAATAAATAGTAAAATGCCATCCCCCTATTAGCAATAGCCTCTCCTTCTACATTCTCCATTTCTCTACTTAACTTAAGTGCCGCCGAATGATATGGAAGCATACTGTCAGCATTGTGCCTATGGAAAAATATATTTGCAATACCTATCAAGCATGATAACTTTAGCGATTTGAAACCTGTTTTATCGGCAATATCAAGCGCTTCCATATAACTAGCAAGCGAAGAATCTCCATTAGCAACTGCTGAATAATTGTTTGCTAGGTTCAACAAGGCTTGGCCCAGTTCTATCTCCTTGCCCTCGGCCCTAAAGTACTGTACCGCTGCTTTTCCGTAAGGCACTCCCTTTTCGCGCTCATTTAGCTTAAAGAATATATTCTGCAAAAGGTCGTTCATGCGGGCTACAAAGTACTTATCATGCATATCCTCAAAACACTTCTTTGCTGTTTCGTAGTAAAACGAGCAACTATCGAATTGTCCTAAATAATTGAAATTGTTGCCAATGTTAGCATATACCTTAGCGGTAGCTACTTTATCATTTATCTCTTTGGCTATATGTAATGCCTTACGATTAAGCACTAAGGAGCTATCATAAAGCCCTTTCTCATTTAATATTTGCGTATGGTTAGATATATACTTGATAGTGCCGCGCTTGTACTGTAGCTGAGCGCTTAAGTCGCGGGCAAGTAAATAGTACTTCTCAGCAGTGTGGGCATCGTCATACTCATACTCATTACCTATAGCTATGTATAGCCATACTTTGGCAGTATCGTCCTTTGCCTTCGGCAATACCTTCAGCAAACTATCGAGATTTGACTGCTGTGCATACAAGGAACCGTATAAGTACAGTAAGGTAATAAGTAGATAGTTTTTCATGTAAGGGTATTTGCAGCACTTAGTTTACTAACAAGGCAACTTTTTGAATTTAACTTTTTTACAGATACAAAAGAAGAGTATGTAGGGCATTTTTGCTCTCCCTCTTTTCCATGATTTTTTGCTTCTACCTGAAATATCCTGTTTTTCAAGGATTGCCCCCCTTTACACTATCCGCCATTTTTGCCATGCAATAATTACTTAAAGCAAAACCAAAAACACATGAAAAGGATATTCTTCTACATCTTAATCGGCATAGCTGCCATATCGGGTTGCCACCCTGAAGATTCCGCTTCGCCTATGGCAGAAGTTTCAACATCGGTACCTGTAAAGGTAAACGACTCAACCTACACCTGCGGCGGCAATGTAACCAGCCAAGGTGGTAGCAACGTTACTGAACGCGGTATGGCCATTGGTCTATCGGTAAACCCTACGGTAGATGACCCAAACAATGTAGTAATAACTGTTGGCACTGGCACAGGCCCTTTCTCTACAGATTTAGCACCGTTCTACATAGGCTACACCTACCACATGCGCGCTTATGCCAAAAACAGCGCTGGCGTAGCTTATGGGCAAGATGTTACGCTTATACCAACTACTGGCGGCGGCAATAATGGAGATTGCAACGTGGTGGAAATAAGCAGCGACATAACTGCGGCTAGTACATGGACCACAGGCAATGTATATGTTGTAAAGTCGTGGATAGATGTAAACGCGCCGCTTGTTATTCAGCCGGGCGTAATAGTAAAATTTGAAAATGCTAACTGCGGCATGGAGATATACGCAAGGGTAACAGCAGATGCTACCGCAAGCAACCCTATCATATTTACCTCATATAAAGATGATAGCTATTGTGGCGATAACAACGGAGATGGAACTGCAAGCGTAGCTGCAAAAGGCGATTGGGGCTATATAAATATGCGCGGCGATCAGCACGGTTCTCTATTCAGGTATTGCAAATTTCTTTACGGCGGCGGCTCGAGTGGCGGCAACGTAGTAATAGCTAATACAGGTACTGGCAACATACATGATTTCACATTCGACCACTGCACCTTTGCGCACACTTTTGGCGACCAGCGCGACTATAAAGCTGCCTTTGCCGGTGCTGATATGAAAGACCCTGCCGTAAGCGTGCTTACCAACAATATATTCTACGACAACGCTGTGCCTATTTATATAACCAGTTCATATTCGCTTGACCCTAGCAACATCTATCACAACCCAGATAATCCTTCTGAGATAAATAGGTACAATGGCATATACGTATGGTCGTACGGTTTGGCAGGCAAAACAGTTCCTTACATGGAAGACGAAGTGCCTTATGTGCTATCTCAAGGCTTAGGTGCGGGCGGCTCTGGCCAACTATTCAGCGTAGGCCCTAACGTAACCATTAAGATACCCCCAGGTGCAGGCTACAGCATTACAGGTTACGCAGCAAATTTTGCTATAGATCCATCTGCTGTATTTACATCATTAAGGGATGATACACGCGGTGGCGATACGAATGGAGATGGAAGCGCATCTAGCCCGGCAGCGGGAGATTGGACGGGCGTAAAAATTGACCAAGACTGGTATACAACCAATGTATTCTACAGCACGCACTAATTAGGCAAAAAGATTTAGTTCTATTTCAGCTGACAAGCAAAATCCCCTTACAAGTACATCTGTAGGGGGATTTGCAATTTTACTTATAGATATCTAAGTTCAAATTTCTTTAGCATATCATCAATAGCCTAGGCTGCCCATCAGCCTCTACAGGTGCACGGTGTACGCAGGGTAGAAACAGACTATTGGGCTGATCGACAGCCAAGCGCCATAGGTTGCCTACACCTAAGTTTATAGGCTGTGCATCTGGTTTGGCTTGATAATGCAAATCGAAAAAATTATCGGTCAAAAATATTTCGAAACCCTCTCCTTCCACCCCAGCATATAGCTTTAACAATTCTGCCCTTATCTCAGGTATCAGCACCTTCTTTTCGCATTGTGCATTAGGTATAATATCGCTAGCGGCGCCGTAGTAAGTACACAAAATAGTATCGGTAGCCACGGGCGAGCGATCAACATGGTATGAATACACATCGGTAGGGAAAAACGGCAAGTCAACATCTCTATCGTAATGATTAATAACATTAAGTGTAGGCTGTGCGCCGTGCTCCTCTA
>JAFDYM010000182.1 GCA_018267435.1 Bacteroidota bacterium
GGCGTAGTATGCCTGCATTTCGGGCGGTATCAATTTGTACCACTTTTTCTTGTAGCCGTTGGGTGGTATACAGTTGCGGCAATAGCTAATTTGTTCCTTGGCATCGGTAGCTATTTCCTGCATATTATCGCATGGCGAAGCAGGCGATGTAAGCGGAATAAAATAGTCCATAATGGTGTTGGTGCAAAAGTCGTTTACAGGCTTGCCTGTTTCGCTGCACACGATGCGCGTGCCACATTCTTTAGGCATATTATACCACTCGTTCGATGAGTTGTAATCGATGGTGTTGAAGATTTTGAAAAGCAGCGGCGTGGCTATGTTCGCACCGTTCAATTCGGGCACGCCTGCACCGCTGAAATTGCCCACCCAAACGCCCACCGTGTAGTTCTTATTGTAGCCTATGCTCCAAGCATCGCGGCGGCCATAACTGGTGCCCGTTTTCCAAGCTATGCGCGGCGTGTGCATACTGGCTTCCCAGTTTATGGGCAGGTCTGGTCGGGCAAGGCGCGATAGTATTTCCGTAACCATAAAATTGGCAGAAGGAGAGAGCAATCTCACCGTGTCATTCTTGCTGGTATCGCTACCTGCAAACAGGCTTGGGCGCGTGTACAAACCGTTGTTGGCAAAAGCGCCGTATAGTCCCACCATTTCTTCTAACGTTACACCGCAGCCACCTAGTACTAGCGATAAGCCGAGCTTCTTTTTATCCTTTTCTATTTGGCGGAAATTGCACTTGCTCAACTTGCTAACCATAGGCTCGGTGCCTAACTCATTAATAGCCTTAACAGCGGGAATATTCAATGAATTTTCAAGCGCAAATTCTACACTTACATAACCATGAAATTTCTGGTCGAAGTTCTCAGGCGCGTATCCGTTTATATTTAGCGGCACATCGCTCATCATGGTTTTGGGCGTCAATAATCCGTTATCAAAACAGAGGCCATATACCAAAGGTTTTAACGCGCTTCCAGGCTGACGGATGGCATCGGCACCGTTCACTTGGCCGCCATCTTGCACGGCATTAAAATCGGCAGAACCCACGTATGCCACTACTTGATGCGTGCGGTTATCCATTACCACTACGGCGGCATTGCGGATATTCAAACTGTACAGGTTTCGCACATAGTCGCCCGTTATTTTTTCCAGCTTCAATTGCGTATTGGTTTGCAGGTGCGTGCGTATAATATCGGTGTTGGAAATGCGCTTCAATTTGTTCGCCAAATGCGGTGCAATCCTAGGTGTTTCGTTGCGCGTAACCGATAGCGGTTCGTCCAACGCATCTCCAATTTGTTTGGCGGTAAAAAGCCTGTCGGCAGCGAAGCGTTTTAGCCACTTATTTCTTTCCGAAATTATCTTGCCGTTATTCTGCCCCAAGCGCAAAGATGAGGGACGGTTCGGGATAATAGAAAGCGCCGTAACTTCTGCCAAAGAAAGGTGGTCGGGGTTCTTGCCAAAGTACAAAGTTGACGCACTTTTTACACCCTCAATATTGCTGCCATAAGGCACTAGGTTAAAGTACAGTCGCAGTATCTCATCCTTGTCGTATTTCCACTCCAATTGCAGTGCGCGGAATATCTCTTTTAGCTTGCCAAAATAGGTGCGTTCTTTAGGCTCCAACATACGTGCTACCTGCATGGTAATAGTGCTTGCACCGCTGGTGCGTTTTAGGTGCAAGGTATTCATTGTCGCAGCGCGGACCATGGCGAAAATATTCACCCCAGGATGGTAATAGAAGTATTTATCCTCTTTGTAAATCAGGGTCTGTTTTAGCAATGGCGAAATCTCCTTCAGTTCGGTCTTCATCCGCCACTTTTCATCGCGGGTAAGAAAGGCATGTATCACCTCCCCTTTGGCATCTAAAACGATGGTGGAATATTCCTTATTGGCGGGTAAGGGAAAGAGCCAATTCAATAACAAGAAAAGCAAAAAACCTACGGGAATACCGATGGTAGAAAACTTGAAAAATTTGGCGATTTTTTGTTTCACTTGGGTGGCTGTAATAATAACGCATTGGCTGCGGCTTAGTATGTGTTTTGGTGGAATAAATTCTGCGCTATTTTTTTGAGGTAATGTAAAATACAAGAGCTTACGCTCTTGCCACCCCCTCCTTGGTAAAGAAGGGCGCAGGGGGTGATCGCAGCTCGTAAAATTTAGCCTAAAATTCACTGCCATTTCACCTTCTCTTAAAGCTGCTTTCAAACCCTTTCCGCAATAAAAATCAGAAGGGTGTTTGTGTCAATTCTAACACACTTTAACGCAGGTGGATTACTTGTTAATAAGGGCCGATTTTGAAATATGGAAAAAAAGCGTTTCACTTTGTTGAACCAATTAAATGGTAAACCGACAAATTTCTATTAACGAAAACTATTTTATGGCTGATAAGAAGAGTGAGAAGAAGATAGACCTCGCCAATTTGAGTTTCTCAGATAGCGTATCGTACTATTTCGAAAAGGCAGCCCCGCACACCGATTCGGCGCGTGGCTTGCTTGACCAGATCAAAGCTTGCAACAGTATTTACAAAATGAATTTCCCCGTTAAGTATGGCAACCAGGTAAAGGTGATTGAGGCGTACCGTGTACAGCACAGCCACCACCGTATGCCTACTAAAGGAGGTATACGCTATTCGGTACATGTAGATCAGGACGAGGTAATGGCATTAGCTGCGCTAATGACGTACAAATGCGCCTTGGTAGATGTACCGTTTGGTGGTGCAAAAGGCGGTATCAATATATCTCCTCGCCAAACGCCGCCCGAGATTTTAGAAAATGTAACTCGTCGCTACACAGCTGAACTTGTTAAGAAAAACTTTATAGGCCCGGGCATAGATGTGCCAGCACCAGATTATGGTACAGGCGAACGCGAAATGGCTTGGATATTGGATACTTATAACACCCTGCGCCCAGGCGAGGTAGACGGCTACGCTTGCGTAACCGGTAAGCCTGTAAGCCAAGGAGGTATACGTGGTCGCACCGAGGCTACCGGACGTGGTGTAGTGTATGCTTTGAACGAGATATGCTCGCATGCCGATGACATGAAGGCCCTTGGCCTTTCTACAGGTTTAGAAGGCAAGCGCGTTATTATTCAAGGCTTGGGTAATGTGGGCTACCATACCGCCCGTATTATACAGGAGTATGGCGCCATAATAATAGCAATATGCGAACACGACGGCGCTGTAGTTGACCCGAACGGCGTTGACCCAAAAGCATTGCTGAAATACCGTACCGAGAAAAAGTCGGTATTAGGTTACCCTAAAGGCAAGGTGATAAAAAATAGCGCAGCAGCTATGGAGCTTGAGTGCGACATATTGATACCAGCTGCGCTTGAAAAACAAATAACTGCCGAAAACGCCCCGCGCATAAAGGCGAAAATAGTAGCCGAGGCTGCCAACGGTCCTGTAACACCTGCTGCCGAAGCAATATTGCTGAAGAAAGGCGTAATGATAGTGCCAGATATATACATCAACGCAGGTGGTGTAACGGTTAGCTATTTTGAGTGGTTGAAGAACTTGAGCCACGTAAAATTTGGCCGTATGCAGAAGCGTTTTGAAGAAAGTACGCAGCGCAATTTTATTAAGCTAGTAGAAGACTATACCGGTAAAACCGTGCCACTTAGCCGCGTAAACAAGTTGATACATGGTGCCGATGAAATTGACTTAGTAAACTCGGGCCTTGAAGAAACCATGGTGAGCGCCTACCGCGATATACGCGACTTTAAAAAGCGCAACAAAAAGGTAGAGGATTTACGTACTGCAGCCTTTGCGGTTTCTATCAACAAAATACGCGACAGTTACTATGCCATGGGTATTTTCCCTTAAGCAGAAATTGCTTGTCAACTTTATTCAAAAGAGCTCCAGCAATGGGGCTCTTTTTTTTACCGTTGCCTTTTCTTATGTTCTTTTTGCTTGATCAAAAAGAACCAAAAAATCAAGGCTGTGAGGCTTTAAGGCTAAACATCATTCCACAAGCCTAAACTGCCCGGAACTTGTATGCTGCTGCAGTCGCGCAGCATACTTCAAACATCGTACAGTTTTACGGCTTGCTACATTGATGTTTTTAACGCCCAAAGCCTCAAGGCCATCCCCTAACTCCCTCAATAATTATTACATTTATACTAATACAGCAACCATGCAAATAAACACCACCATGCCAGGCAGGCTAAAGCCATTCTTTACGCAAGAATTAGAACAGGCTGCGCTTAACTTTTCTGCACACAACTTGCAACAAAGTTGGAGGCACTTGGAGCGTGCGCATATTATCGGTCAGCCCTACCCGTATGAGCATAGCCTAGTGCACTGGAAGATGCTGCAGTTTGGCGTAGCTATTAAGGATACGCAAGAGGTGCTGGGGCAACTACCACGCCTGTTGGTGGGCGGTGTAAAATCGTTTGTAGGCACCATACCTGTAGGCAATACGGGCGGTGCCAACGTACCACCGCTTAAGCCTATGGAAATACCCGCCGATTTGCAGGATATAATTAGCCAGCACTCTTAGCGTTTAGCCCTACGGTTTTTTATTATCATTGCAGCCTGTAAAACAAAAGCAAGCAATGGAAAGGAACCACTATAACGAAGAACAGTTGATGTTCGCGCAATCTTTCAAAGAATTTGTAGCCAAAGAAATAACGCCTAACAATGCCAAGTGGGAGAAAGACCACATGGTGAGCCGCGAAAGCTGGTTGAAGTTTGGCGAGGCTGGCTACCTATGTATGCAGGTAGATGAGCAGTACGGCGGCCTTGGCTTGAAGGACTTTAAATACAGCGCCATAGTTATAGAAGAACTATCGAAAAGCGGCTGCGCAGGCCCTGCGGTGGGTTACCCATTGCACTCGGGTATAGTAGCTCCGTACATTGAGCACTACGGCACCGAAGAAATAAAGCAATACTGGCTACCTAAAATGGTAAGCGGCGAGGCCATCGGCGCTATAGCCATGACCGAGCCAGGCGCAGGTAGCGACTTGCAGAACATTAAAACAACCGCTATTGATAAAGGCGACCACTACTTGGTGAATGGTTCAAAAACCTTCATCACCAATGGTTACTTGAGCGATGTAATAGTAGTAGCAGTGAAGACTAACCCTGCTCTGGGTGGCAAGGGCACATCTCTATTGGTAATGAGTGCAGATATGCCGGGCTTTAGCAAGGGTAAGCCTTTCGATAAAATAGGATTGCATGCGCAAGATACTTGCGAGCTTTTCTTTGAAGATGTGAAAGTTCCGAAGGGCAACCTACTAGGTAAAGAAGGGGAAGGTTTTAAGTACATGATGCACGAGCTATCGCAAGAGCGTTTGATAGTAGCACTATCTGGCGTAGGCGCAGCTGAAGGTACGCTTGAAAAAACAGTACAATACACCAAGGAGCGTATGGCTTTCGGCAAGCAGATAGCGGAGTTTCAGAACACGCGCTACAAGCTAGCTGAGATGGCAACTGAAACTACCATAGCACGTACTTTTATTGACCAATGCGTAGAGCTACACAACGAGAAAAAACTAGACCAAGCTACTGCCAGCATGGCTAAGTACTGGTGTACTGACCTACAGAGCAAGGTAGCCGATGAGTGCTTGCAACTACACGGCGGCTACGGCTATATATGGGAGTACCAAGTGGCACGCGCTTGGGCCGATGCCCGCGTACAACGCATATACGCAGGTACCAACGAGATAATGAAGGAACTGATAGCGCGCAGCGTGTTGAAGTAATTGATAGTCCGATGTCGGGTGTCCGATGTCCGAAGAAAGATAGAGAAAGGCTTCCGCAAGGGGGCCTTTTTTGTTGCCCTATTTCATATACTGATTAGTACCAACAATAAAACCATTTACTATATTTAGCATATGAAAACACTAGCCATAATATTTAGTTTACTATCAGTTTCGGTATACGCCCAAACCGATAGCACGGTTGTAAAAGTAAAACCTGAGCAAGCCAAGGAAAGAATAGGCAAGATAACTACCGTATGTGGTAGGGTGTCATGTATCACCTATACTAGTTTACAGTTTAACCCAGTATACTTGAATTTTAGCAAGGATTACCCTAACCAGCCCTTTGCTGCGGTCATATCGCGTGAAGATTTTCAGCGCATCAACCCAGACCCTTTTAAAATAGTAACAAGCAGACAGGTATGTGTAACAGGCCTGGTGGAAGACTACAAGGGTAAACCACAGATAGTAGTAAAAGATAGTGGCTTGCTAGAAATTCAGTAGCCCATAACCTAATTTTTAAGACCCCAATTCTCTTTCTCCCCTAAAGCTACGGCTTCACCTTAATAACTTCGGAAGTAGAAGAAGTACTATTGTTGTTGGATGTAAGTAGAAATACATTTACATCGCCAGGTTGGTAGAAGGTAACCGTAACCGAATAACCGAAATAGGTAGAGTCCTCGTTTTCATAGAACTCCCAATAGTAATCTTTGCTATTGCTGCTGCAGTTAGCCATAAAAGTTACGGGCTTGCCTACATATATACTATCAGGGTCTACATCGGTACGGAAACAGGCAAAAGGGCGCTTGCTGTTGCACGCTGATTGTGTAAGCACCAATGCCATTATTGCTATTGCCCCAATAAATAAACCTAGTTTCTGCATCTATTCAGCTACTATTAAGTAGTAGTTCTTCTTACCCTTTTGTACCAACAAATATTTGCCGTACAGCAAGTCATCGGCACTTATTACTTTGTCTAAAGTAACTTTTTGTTTGTTAATGCTTACACCATTACCCTGTACACCCTTGCGTGCTTCGCCTTTGCTAGGGTACACCGTAGTGTTAGCGCCTATTAGGCTTACTATATCTACACCTTCCACAGTATCGCGGCTTATTTTGTAGGTAATGTCTTCGCCAAAGGCATCTTCTATGTCCTCGCCACTTAGTTTCTTAAAGTCCTCAAAAGACGAGCCAAACAATATATCGGTAGTCTCTTTCGCCTTCTCCAATAGTTCTGCACTATGTACGCGCGTAGTTATCTCATCGGCCAATGCCTTTTGCATTAGGCGTAAGTGTGGTGCTTCGTTGTGCTCCTTTTCCAGCGCCTCTATCTCCTCTTTACTCTTCAATGAGAATATGCGGATGTAGTTCGCTACGTCGGCATCGGCAGCATTCAACCAAAACTGGTAAAACTTGTATGGCGAAGTCTTTTTAGGGTCAAGCCAAATATTGCCACCCTCGCTTTTACCAAACTTTGTACCGTCTGCTTTTTTAATCAATGGTGTAGTTAAAGCATACGCCTCCCCTCCTGCCTTGCGGCGTATCAGTTCGGTACCAGTTACTATGTTGCCCCATTGGTCGCTACCGCCCATTTGCAGCATTACGCCTTCGTTCTTCCACAAGTGGAAAAAATCGTAGCCCTGTATCAATTGGTAAGTAAACTCAGTAAAGCTCATGCCGTTTTCCAAGCGGTTCTTTACGCTATCCTTCGCCAACATATAGTTGATGGTAATGTGCTTGCCAGCCTCGCGTATAAAATCGAGGAAGGTAAACTGCTTGAACCAATCGTAGTTGTTTACTATCTCAGCGCTATTGGCACCGCAGTTAAAGTCAAGAAACTTCTCCAACTGCTTCTTTTGGCAGTTAAGATTGTACTCTACCTGCTCAGGGGTTTGCAGGTTGCGCTCGGCGCTTTTGCCGCTTGGGTCGCCCACCATACCTGTAGCACCACCTACCAGCGCAATAGGCTTATGGCCCGCACGCTGAAAGTGCAATAGGGTCATTATCTGCACCATGTTGCCCACGCCTAACGAATCTGCTGTAGGGTCGAAGCCTATATAGCCCTTTACCATACCCTTATTTAACAGTTCCTCGGTGCCCGGCATAGCGTCGTGCAGCATATTTCTCCACTTCAATTCATCAACAAAACCCATTTTTGTATAAGCGCGTTTTAATTTACCAATGGCTACAAATATATACTAATGCATTATCTCTCACATTACTATACTGAAATTGGTAATAACAATCCTCTGTTTTCCGTAGGTTTAATAGTACCCGACCTTGCCCCTGGCTTTAGTAAAACCTACAACCAAGTGTTAAAGAAGGGCCCCGAACCTGCCGATTTGCAACTAAAACAATTGCATAAAGGCATATTGGCCCATTATGAAGGAGACCGCAGATTTCATAATTCGCCCCTGTTCATGCAACAGGTAAGCCGCACTATACAGTCTATGGTACAGGCAGGGCTCGATAGGCAAAAACTGCGCCTTTCGGTAATAGCGCATATAGCTGTGGAAATGCTGATAGACAGGCAGATAGTCATTCAACACCCCGATGTGTGTAATGATTTTTATCACACTATCGGCAATGCCACAAATCATGATTTAATTGCATTCTTCGATTTACATTCGTTGGAGGTGCAAAAGCGGGAATTTTTATCTAAATTTCAGTTTTTCAAAGATATGCGCTACCTCTACCAGTTCAGCGAATTGGAAAGGGTGGTGTACGCGCTTGACAAAGTATATGGAATGGTAGCGCGAACCGAGTTTACTAAAATTGAAAAAAGTCAGTTCCTGCAAGGATTAGGCAATTTAGACGGTGAAATACGTTATAACTGGCAGGAAATTTTGAACGCATAAACACACTATGAAAAAAGCGATAGGCTTAATAAGTTTACTATTACTGACAGCAACGGTTGTAAACGCACAGGCAGTGCGCAAATACAGCAACGAATTTTTAAATATAGGTGTGGGCGCGCGCGGCCTAGGTATGGGCAACAGCCAAGTAGCTACCGTAGAAGATGTATACGCCAACTACTACAACCCTGCGGGCTTGGTGCATATACCCAATACGTTTCAGGCAGGTATAATGCACAGCGAGTATTTTGCGGGCATAGCCAAGTACGATTACGTTTCTTTCGCGGTGCCTATACAGCAAAAAAAGCGAGTGTTGGGTTTTGCCTTCTATCGCTTTGGTATCGATGATATTCCTAATACCCTTTTTCTTGTGCAGCCCGATGGTAGTGTTGACTACACCAAGATAACTTCGTTCAGTGCTGCTGACTACGCCTTTGTATTGAACTACGCGCAGGCACTACCAGTAAAAGGCCTAAGTGTGGGTGTAAACGCCAAAATCATTTATCGCCAAATAGGCAAGTTTGCCAAAGCATTTGGTTTTGGTTTAGATGCTGGTTTGCAATACCGCTACAAGCAATGGCGCTTTGGCTTAATGGCGCGCGATATAAGTGGCACCTTCAATGGTTGGAACATAAACTTTAGCGAAGAAGAAAAACAAGTGCTTACCGCTACTGGCAACGACCTACCTAAAAACAGTTTAGAAATAACTACCCCTATTATTACCCTAGGTGCAGCTTACGAAGGCGTAATAAAAAAGAAGTTTGTAATAACGCCCGAAGTAAACTTTGCCCTAACTACCGATGGCAAGCGTAATGTACTTATACCCGGCAAGCCTATAAGCATGGATATGAATGCGGGCCTTGAGCTAAAGTACCTAGCAGCTAAAGATATTGATGTAGCAATACGTGCAGGTGTAAGCAACCTACAGCGCAGTATGGATGAACTGGGCAAAAAACGCTTTACAGTGGCACCAAGTATAGGTGCTGGTATACACATAAAGATAGTAGCTATAGACTATGCACTTACCAACCTTACTACTATTAAGGACCAAGAAGGCGGAGCAGGCTTATACTCGCATGTTATATCGCTAAGGTTAGATATTAATAAAAAGCAAAAGGAGTAAGCCAATGAAGAAACTTCTACTTATACTTACTTTACTGGCAGGCTACCTTGTACCACAGGCACAGAGCTATGGTAACGAGTGGATAGACTACAGTAGGCCCCACTATAAAATAACAGTTAGCCAAGATGGCCTTTACCGCATACCATATGCCGTAATTGCAAATAGGATACAAGGGTTTGCAGGTCTTAACTTATCTACTTTGGCTATGTTCCATAACGGGCAGGAAGTGCCGATTTACTTATCGAGCACCAACGGCGGCGATGCCAACGGATATTTGATGTTTTATGGCAAAAAGAATATAGGCGATGTAGATAGCGTGCTATATAAATCGGCCAGCCAAAGCCAGCCGCACCCATACACCAGCTTATATACCGATAACAGTGTATATTACCTTACCACGCGCCTAGGTACCAACAACCTACGCTATGTAGAAACGCCGAATGACCTTACTAACCTACCAGCTAAAGAAAACTACTTTACACACACCGTGCGTGAAGTATATAGCGGCAGATATTTTGAAGGTAAGTATTACACAGTAGGTTCGTGCATTACGGGCGACGAGGTTTATAAAAGCACCTTTGAAGATGGCGAGGGCTTTGTGAACAATGCCTTTTTTGGAACTTTTGTAAGCCAAACACCTGCACAGCAAACCTCTATTACGGTTAACCTTTCTACACCATATGCATACACAAGCGGGCCACAAGCCACGCTTAACAGTGTATATACTACCAACTTTGCCTGCCCTGGCTATAACAATACCGCCGTAATAGCGCTTAACGGCAATACGATACAAACCTTAACCAATTCTCAGTATAAGCTGAACAGGTTTAACTACAACTTTGCATCTAGCACGCTTAGCAATACTACTTCGGTTGTATACTCGGCACCGGGCAACTCACCTAGCCGTAAGCAAAATGCACTACACATGACGGAA